>JAEOSA010000050.1 GCA_016840595.1 Candidatus Hermodarchaeota archaeon
GAAGGAGAAGTCACATTAGTCGAACTAGTCCGCGCCCTCAAATCAGAGTCGCCATTGAGTAACGTGAAAGGATTGTCATATCGCCAGAGAGGCCAAATCACTCATAATGCAAATCGTCCCTTAATTCAGGATTTAGATACCTTGCCGTTTCCTGGCTATCATTTTGTAAAGGATCACATGAAGAAATACTGTTTTCCTGCAGGAAAGGATTTGCCGTATGCTTTGGTTGAGGGTGGACGGGGGTGTGATCATTCGTGTTCGTTTTGTGGTCAATGGCGGTATTGGGGGAAGTGCCGAAAGAAATCACCTCAACGTGTTGCGGATGAGTTTGAGTACCTATACAACGAGTTTGGCAGCCGGTTTCTATGGCTCACCGACGATTATGTTCAATTAGATGAGTGGATGGAAACCCTGTGTGGCGAGTTACTGGAGAGGGGAATCACCGAAGATTTGATGTGGTTCTTTCAAACCCGCGTGGATGAAATTATTTCTGGAAAGCAACTTCTCCCAAAGTTACGCGAGACAGGGTTACAGTGGATTATGACCGGATTAGAAAGCCACGACCCCCAACGGCTCAAAGAGTATCGAAAAGGAATTGATATCGAAATGGGCAAGGAAGCGATTCAGTTGCTAAAAGAACACGAAATCCTTGCCCAGACAACAGCCATCATTGGTCACCGACAAGATTCTCATGAATCACTCGAAGCATTCCGGGAATGGATCAAAGAGGTTGACCCAGATATTGCCGTGTTTATGACGATGACACCATACCCGGGTACACCAATGTACAAGACAGCGTTGGAGAACGGATGGATTGAAGACCCACGATGGAAACGTTTTGATATGGTCAACGCCATTATTCCTACAGAGCACCTAACTCGTGAGGAGGTTCAAAACGAGCTCTTTGCAACTTATAGGTCGTATTACGGGTGGCGACGACGAATCTTCGGAATCTTTGCCCGCAATAAAGTAAAGCGAGCCTATTATCAACATATGATGCTCAAGGGTTTTCTAGGCACCCTGAAAGGATTGTTCCGATTATGACTAACCGAAGACCTAGTTCTCAATTTTCAGTGATTTCTCTAATTCTATCACTTCTAGGACTTGTTCTTTTACCACTAATGTTACTTAATCCACCTCCTTCGGTCGTCGTGCTTCCGTGGCAAACCCAACTCATTGGATTCGCTTTCATGATCATTTGTATTTTGGGAATTATTGCAGGAATTTCGCCTTCACACTGCTCAATCAAACGGAAAAAGAGAAACCAGAGTCAAAAAGAGATTGCAGTACAAATCGACTCGCCTCAGACCAAGAGTATACGAAAAGAAGGCCATCATCCAACCTGTGACCATTATTCAGGTCACGTTATCACTATCAAAGGTTCATTTTACTGTGCGGGATGTAGCGGACTAGTCACCGGAGCAATAATTGCAATCATCGGAACCATCTTGTTTTACTTCCTCAGCTTCCCAATCGTCTACACAGAAGCCACGTTCTGGCTTGGATTCGTATTCGTTACCATTGGATTATTACAGCACCCCCTCTATCAACTGCTAAAACTAAATCGCGGAATCATCCGATTCATTATCAATATCCTATTTGTAGTCGGATCATTCCTTCTCTTGACTAGCCTGATTCAACTCACAAATAATCTTATTCTTGCAATCTACTTACTCTTGTTAATTCTCTATTGGATTTTTACACGGATAGTTATGTCTCGGCGATCACACCATCTCATCTGTAGCCGATGTAATAGACCCGAATGTCCCTATTCAGAAGCATAACAAAGAGTTTCGCTCATCTTCGACGCATTGCATATATTGCTCCAGCAACAATCAACACGCCAATGATAACGAGAATAAATGGCCAGAAGAAATCGAAAAGATTCCAACCAAGTATTAACCCGCCAGCCCAAAGGATGATTAATATTCCGATAATGATTCCACAAATTGCCCCTCCATGGGGGAGTCCGAAACACTCGTCTTCTTCAGAGCCGTAGCAGTCTTTGTCCTCTTTTACAATCATAGCCGGTTTGGGTTCTGCAGCAGCGAGATGGGCCCCGCATCGAGCGCAGAAATCAGCATCGTCATCATTTTCATAATCACACGCGGCACAACGTTTTGTCATAGGATGCCACCTTCGCTCTACCATCTAAGTCTAAGCTCTTAAGCTTTTCAGGTTTAATAAAAACAGTCTTGTCAACCTTTTAAGTATAAAATCCTGGCTGTTGCTTTTGACCAGAGGGGATGCCAAAATGGTGCCCGAACGTCCAGATGACGATGAGTATACCTCGGAAAACGTCGTCAAGAGCAGCCATGAGCGTAGACTTAGTCAAGTTGTCGTAAAATAGACGAGCCTGAAATTGAACCGCCTCCCAAACCCCATCCTTCTCCTTCACAGAGAACCCCGGACGCCGTTGAAGAAGTTGAAGCCGTAGATTATAGATGAGAGGTTTCCGCTTCTCATCCGATAACTTGGCTAGGGCAGTTACATGAGGGGGAGCAATCCGGAGAACTGAAACAACGAGGATACCATCTTTCATATCTCGTGGCTTAATAACCTCGATATGATAGGGAGACCCGACCGGGTAGTTCACACCAAAATGGTAGGCCGCCTTGGAATCTTCAACTTCTTTACGAAACATACCCTCTTCAGCTAACCAATTGTAGACCCGTTGCTTCCATTTGTCTCCCTTCACTGGTTTCTCGGTTTCAGTCATTTTCATCCATTCCAGTTCGTCTTTGTAGGGGTTCTTCGAATTGTTGCAGATAAGAACTTTACTATGCGAAAATATTGATATGGTTCTCATAGAAAAACATACTAATGCGTCTCTGGACTTGATTGAAATCCACAGAATTCTCTCTTTCTCGGTACGCTTCAGAGCATCGGAAATGGTTCAGATTTTAATTAGATTCAAATGCATATTCAGAAGTTTAGAATCGACTAGACAGTTAAGCGAATTTTTGCAGGTCTACGCGGATTAATTTCAGCCACTTGAATATGTTCAAGTATTGCTGCAAACTGACTTGCCGAACTCCCACCGGAAGTGTGCGGTCGAACAATAGCTCCCAAAGTATTTGATTGAGGATTGCTCGCAACCGCGCCTATTCTGAGCCACCCACTAGGGGGGATAAATTTGAACTCTTTGACCAGATCATCAACTGCATCGAGGTGAATTGTAAGACGGAGTTTCTTTTCTCCAACGCGAAGGACAAGCTGTATAGGTGATATCGCTTCCACTGAAAATTCAGCACCCGAAGGGGTCTTAAGTGTTGTATCGATGGCGAGTTTTTCTCGTATTGCTTGTCGAATGTTATCCGACTGTAACATTGTCAATCATTCTCCAAATCGGATTATCTATTAGTGTTGATACCTTTTGAGGCTTACTCCTCTGTTGTGCAAAATCCAGAAGTCCAACATCAATGAGACTCTAAATGCACCTAACATCGCCTACGCGGTGAAAGCCCAAATATTCAGTAGTTCGTAGTGTAATTGTAGATTTTCAACGATTAGGTTATTGCGGCTCCACAGACTCCACAGAACTGTGCTCCTGGTGGATCAATGGGATTGCCACAGGATGGACAGTATCGAGCTGCCTCAGCCGGAGGTGCGGCCGTTTTCGGAGCGGGACGAGCCACAGGAGGGGATTCGTAGCCTTTCTTAGCGATAGCACCACCGATCAATGCTAACAGTCCTGGTAGAAAACCAATAACAAGACCGATTATGCCCGTGATGATAAGTCCGACACGATGTTGGCTGGGTTGACCTCGCCACATTAACCAGAAAATGGTAAAGAATAGTGACAGGACTGCGGCAATTGCCATGTAGCCAAACAGCACCTGAGAGGCAAAAACTAGCTCAGCTAGTGTGAAACCAGGGGGTAATTCTGACGGGGGAAGCAGTGAAAGCAAAGGAAGTGCGATCGCAAATAATCCTGCAAGTCCAGCGAAGACAAATAATAGGATTAATTGGAAAACTGCTGCAACAATAACCAAAGTTGAAGATGTTCCTTCATCTACCATTTTAGAAGTTCCTCCATTATTTACTAAGTCTTGCTCAGAGTTCAGGCGTTTAAAGATATGTAAATGGAATATACTAAAAATTCCAACAGATTTTTGCGATTTCCAATATGTCCAGCGAAAATCAAAAAAGAAGAGAACACGAGGGACCACACAGACCATGTAGTCCCTCGTGTTGGAGCAGGCAATCAGCCGTGCCGAGTTTTTCACCCACCCTGTAGGGCACCAGATTGTTCTTCTGACTACCCGGCTAGGGTTACGAGTTAGTCTAAGCAATCGTTAATCGAAGGCGTGATGCGAGAGCGTGTGCATAGTGCCTACGAAGGTTTGGATGATTTTCCTTATTTTTTCGTGCAAACAATTTTTTTCACCGTTTTTACTTGATTAGTTGTCCAACCCAACTCATCAGGTTAGATAATAATCTCAATCTATGAGAATATAATATTATATTATTATATAAGTGTATCGGAATGTGAGAAAAGTACTCGATAAAGCCCCTAGTTTTTACAAGCTTAATACCCTGGAACCGCTTTGCTTGAAGGCGAAGCTTATTCCCGAGAACAGTGAATTACTTTAGATATGAAACTCGTAGCTAGCATTGTCGGAAATGTCAGAAAACCCGAGGAGAATTCAATTTTCATCGAAATCGACAAGCAATATTGGGACGCCGCCTATCAGTTAGACAAATTTTCCCACATCATTGTGTTGTGGTGGATAACAGGACGTGATGACGCCGCATCACGTAGACACCTTCAGGACTGCCCTCCACAAGCCGACGCGGAGTTATCAGGTGTCTTCGCTAGTCGGTCTCCTGTCCGCCCCACACCCATAGGGCTCTCGATTGTTGCTATTGAGAAGATTGACAATGACAGGCGTCGCATTTACATCGATCAAATTGATGCCTTCGATGCAACTCCTGTGGTGGACATCAAACCATATATGCCATCCTCTGACCGTGTGGATGATGCCCGGGTGCCTTCTTGGTTCCGAGATAACATTCCTCGTTATACTACTTAGAAAGCAATTGCTTGCAACCGTGCAGCAGAAGAGAGTTCCATTATTCGTTCTGCTAGTTTCATCGTGATATATGCGATCAGGACTGCTTCTCGGGCAGTAAACCGGTGACGTTGCCCTTTAAAGATGGTAAAATCGTGTTTCGCGGGAGTATAGAGGAATGAATTATATCGTCGGAGTTGGTCGACGAGCTCTTCGGGGATGCCCAACTTTTTGGGTTTTAACCGGCGAATATTGGCACCCAGTGACCGGGATTTCGATGCCGCATCACCTGTGAGCTCAAAGCACCAGGCCCGCACTAGAAGCTCGATGTACTCACCCAAATACTGAATTGCATCCCGAGTAAACCGGGGTAGTTTTTTGAGCTCTTCTTGAGCTTCAGATAATGGATGCTTGGGTGGCGGGGCTACTAAACCTATCAGCCGTTTCATTGCGGCGTCATGCAACTGTTTAGTCCGCACTAGATAGACAGCAGTTGTTTCTGCCTCAATGTACTCGGGTCCCGACAGTACATCCTGTGCTAAACTGACAATGTAGGGGAGAGCCCATAAGACCTCAGATTTTCGACCCGTTTGACTTGGGGACGCCAAAAGCAAATCCTCCTGCAACAAAGATACTCAGAATATTATCCAAACCCATATATGGTTCTTCTCTTACGATAATAAGAACTCACCCTTATTAAGCGTAATATCTCACTTACAGTACACAATTTTTCAAACTGGGTGGAGTAACAGGTTAGGTTGCTAGCCAACACGAATTCTTGTGACTAATTAGTTCACTTCGCTGAAATATTAATTCACTATACTCTATTCAATTTATATACAAGGTAAGCGGGAGTATTGCTTCTTCGGAGAATCTTTAGATGCAATTTGAACTTATGGTAAATAGTATTGGACTTGTCAGTTTAATTCCGGTCTTCCTGTTGATTATCCTCACCTTGTGGGGCGTCTTTACTAGCTCTGGTAGAGGCAGAATGCTCTCACTTCTAGGATTTCTAATCTTTCTAAGTGTGGCCGGAGCGCAATTGGTTGTCCAATTGACTCGCCTTTTAATACTCCCTCTGTTTTATTGGAGTTTTTGGGGTACGTATATCGACTTCGGTTTAAAGGGAGTCTATATTTTCCTCATCGTCATATATGCAATAATCTTAGCCTTTCCTGACTTTTTCAGTGCACGCAAATGGATCGTCATTTTTCCCCTCATCGGATTTATTGCCTATGAGATACTCATGTACAATGCCCTTGCCATCTCTTTCCTTCTATATGGTAACGCTTGGCTAATTACAACGCTAGTTCTCGTCGTACTCTTCATGATGGTGATTCCACTGTATGGCACGTTTCAGTATACTCGACAGGACAGAATCCGTGGATCTCCCAAAGTGAAATGGATGTGGCTAATCACACTTGGCAACCTGCTCTGGGCTGGCGCATTGATTACGTTATTCGGAGGTTGGTATTTAGGACTCGACCTCTCATTCTTCAGCTCTCTATCAGCAACAATAGTTAGTCTCCTGGCAATCAGCTGGTATCTAGTACTAATCGGCTATTTCTTCCAACTAAAAACAAGTTAACCGCGTTATCTTGAACCTAGCGTTAAACGATATATTTCAGCAGCTTCCAGTTCCACCAGGACCGGCAGGTTACTGGTCAGAAGAGACAGGCTGTCGTGCTGGTGGACCTCCCGCTACGCGGCGAAAGGGTTTACTTATACAACCAATCGTGTTGTTTGAACCAGTCTATAGTATCCTTTAGGCCAAACCGCGCGTCAGGGCACATTAATTTGTAGCCAGTTTCTTTGAGCTTTTGATTACTGAACCAGTAGTTGTTATACAGGAGAGCGATTGTAGCTTTTTCGACTTTGGGTTCACAATCTTCCCTTCGTCGAGCTCTCCATTCCGACCACGCGGCTACAATCTTTAGCAGGAATCGTGGTAAAGAGATTCGAGTATAATGGATTTTTGTCTCTAGTAGCGGTGCCAGATAGGAAAGAAGATCATATTTTCGATAGGTGGAATCATCTACAACATTATACACTTCACCAATAGCCGCAGGATAATCAGTTAAATGAAGTGCTACTCCCACAACATCGAAAACGGAAACGAGGGGTACAAGTGTGTTCATATTCTTATGGATTACTTGGAGTTGTCCCTTGGCGACCATTCTGATAATTGTGCCAATACCATAGCGATTGCGAGGGCCATAGATTGGTGCAGGGCGTAAGATTGTGAACGACATTTTGCTATCTGTGCATATTTTCTGAACAATTTGTTCCTGCTCCCATTTCGATCGATCATATGGGTTTGTCGGGTTCTTTGGGTCACATTCTCGAACAGGAGATGTGCTGGGAATTCCGTAAACTCCAGCGCTGCTCACGAGCATCAGCCGAGACACGCCAGCATTTATTGCGATTTGACATAAGTGTCGAGTTCCCTCGACATTAACGGAATACAAGTCTTCCCATTTTGCTGAATACTTGAACAATGCTGCAGCGTGATACACCACCTTAACTCCGCGGAGGACGGCTTCAAGTGATTTCGGATTACGAAGATCGCTGGGAATGAAGTCTGCCTTTGGATTGAGAAATGTCTTGTCAGCTTCTGGTACATCTGTAGCGCGAACAGAAAGCCCGTCCACGTTCAATAGGGCATCCACTAAATGGCTCCCCAGGAAGCCACAGGCCCCGGTTACCAACACTTGTCGCTCCTTCATAATAGCCCTCTCCCAGTCTAGTTACAGCAAGCCCACCATCCCTGTTTGTCTTTCATGTTGACCAAACAGCAAATACCCTAAAAGAATGCCCAGATAGAGCCACAGGGGATACAGCAGAAAGAGAAACAGTGCGATGAAATCAATCAGTCCTGCTGTACTGAGATATTCAAACTGGAAGACGCAACTGTTAATCATGAAATCTCGTCCATTGACCGCTCTTAATGTCCATTGCCATATCCAATCGAACCATCCCAAGTTCAAGTAAAGTGATCCTGCAATAACCCAAAACAACAGAACCGTGACGACCCCAAGTATTTTGGTGGCATGCCGTGAAATGCGATACAACCACCGATTACGTAACCACACAGTCACGGCTCCACACAATATGAGCAAAAAAGGATCGAGAAGGAAGCTCATATTAGCAAACTAACGTTCCCTACCATAAAAACCCACAACATCAATTCCCCACTTAATTTTCATACAGATTCAAAAATTATAACCAAAAAAGTATGTGTAGTCCCAACGACTAGAGCCTCCATAAATTTCACCACAGGATGGTAATTCAAAATGATTGAACACTACTGGACGATACAGACAACTTTTGACAAAATGAGTATTGTCTGGATTGAAACAGATGCACAAGTCCTCGTGCAACATATTTTTCTATCGAGCCCAAAACTCCCGGCAGAAGATAAGATGTTCAAGAAATTTCACCGTGCCATTCCAGGCACTTCAAAACAGGTCTTAGCCCTTGGAAAACGGCTTCAAGATTTTCTAAACGGAAAAACTGTTGACTTTAATTTCGAACTACTTGACTGGGAATGTTGCTCGAAGACTCAGAAACGAGTCTTGCTCGCGGAGGCAGCGATTCCTCGAGGTTGGGTTAGCACGTATGGACGTATAGCGAATTTTCTTGGAATTCGACATGGTGCCCGAGTAGTGGGAGGTGCCTTGGCTCGCAATCCATTTCCCCTCATTATTCCCTGCCATCGAGCTATCAACGCGGACGGTAGTCTTGGTGGTTACCAAGGGGGAATCGAAATGAAACGTCGACTCCTTGCACAGGAGGGTGTCCTGTTCACTAGTACTGGAAAAGTTAGTCTGCACAAAGTCTTCTATTGAAATCCCTAGAGTCTAATCTTGTTCTTCTTTGTCCAGTGAAGCACAAAGGGATTAGCAGTGTCCGGTTAAATAGAGGCTAATTGGTACGCCCTAATGTTCGGTCGTAGCGCCTCCATTTTTCTGGATATGCTTTGTCGGCTTTCGCTAGTTCTTCGAGGGTACGGGTACGGATGGCCTTTGTTTCGAGAAGTTCCGAGGGATCTGCTTCGATTTGCGCCGCGATTTCACGGGCAAGGCTGACTGGAGCCCCCGATTTAACACAAGCTACCACAATTTTTTCCTTGATGAACGGTTCAATTTTGCCAGATTTCTTCGTGACCGTTTTAACCATGGTATCACCACGCGCAGATAGCATGGAGCATTCTCATTTATCTTTCGGTGCTATTCGGGCTGTATTAATCGAACTTCATCACTTACTGGGTTTCTCAGCGATCAGCGAATAATGGCGGTCTCTGTGCACATGAAGATCGAGGACCAGAAAATTTTGGAATACCGATCGAAGTTCCTCTTCCGAAAATAGGTGATGTGGAAGTCCCTTTTCGAACCCTTCTAAGGGAACGAAGGTTCTTGGCTCAACTTCTACACCGCGTTTTGTTGGATGATTTTGAGGAACAGGAACGGTCACCCACACTAGCCCTCCAGGTTTGAGGACACGCCACATTTCGCTAATCGTTTCCTCGATGTCTCTTATGCGATTATGGTGAATCACTTGCACACTGATGATAGCATCAAAAAACTCGTCATCATAGGGGAGCTGCTGTATATCTGAGAGGGTTGCATGTGCCGTTAATCCTGCTTCCGCTAGCTGTTGGATGGTTTCGGTTAATCCCGTTGGTGCGAGATCGAGCCCAAACACGTCAAACCCCATTTTTGCTAAAAATACGGTGTGCCGCCCACTACCACACCCCAAATCTAAAACCCGTTTTACGCCCCGAGTTTCCAAGTGTTTAGCAATATTGGTCATTTCTCCATGAATGGGTTGACGGAGAAACTGACCCTTTGCATACATATGCTCCCAAGCCAATCGATCTACATCGGCTTCTTTTTCCCGTTTTGAGAAGGTGGTCACTTTCCTGTAATTTTCCTGATATTCAAGCTCGTATTTCTTCGCCCTATTTAAACCATGAGACAGATGGGAGAATTCCGTGCGAATTAATGACATCGTATAGTACTTTTGCGAACGCAAGTTAATCTAAAAAGAGATGAGATGGCAAGAACTTGGAGAAGGAGATGTGATAATGCGGAAACGGCGTATAGTAGCCATCGTTTCTGTGTTCCTGCTGTTAGGTATGGTTAGTTGGCTCGTCCTTACCTACATCATATTGCCACCAGACGGAGAACTTCAAATTCAAACTACTGACGTGATTGGCACGGTCAACCAACTGGTCGGAGTGAACGATTACGGACCAGACATCACAGGGTTGTATGAGGACCAGGTTGGCTATGATTTGTTCCGTGATTTAGGGTTACAACGATTACGAGTATGGTGCCAATTTGGTGCGCAACTCGCGTGGGGGCTAGGATGGGGTTGGTATCACACCATTTTCAACGGCTCATCGATGGCAGATGCCCAGAACCCGAACTTCTATAACTGGACCTATCTTGACATCCTCTTTGAAGTCGTCAACCAAACCGGTGCCCAACCCATTCTGACGTTTAACGGTTGTCCACGCTCCATTGCACAAGACGGGATGCCCAATAAACCTCCACTAAATTATGATGTCTACGCAGAAGTGGTGGCCCGCGTGTTAATGCATTACACTCAGGATTGGCCTGGAGGTTCAGGTCACACCTATTCCATTGATTATGTCGAAATTGGGAACGAACCCAACCTTGAACCATTCTGGAATGGCTCGTCACAAGAATTCTTTGACTTATATGC
>JAEOSA010000051.1 GCA_016840595.1 Candidatus Hermodarchaeota archaeon
GTTCATCAAAAAGTGCAACATTTCGAATTGGTGGTCCACCTTGTTCTAAGTAGAGATCGAAGAAGAAGGGTAGAAATGCTAAATCGCTATATGCCTCAAGTAATTGGGCGACAGTCTTGTTTTCAAATTGAAGAAAACTGGTAATGATAACACGCGCTGGTACCGGCCCCTCCTCGCTTTTGAAACTGTAAGGGACTTTCCCCAATTCAATAAATTCCTGAGCTTGAATACTACCCGGAGAATAAAGAATAACTCGCCCATCTTCTAATGTCATTGAGGAGGGTTTCACTGTCGTCTCTTTCTTCTGACCTTTGTCCTGAATTTCTGGACTCGGTTTACTTCTAAATAGCGTCTCTCGAATTGCTAGTCTAAGTTCTAACGGGATTCCAATTTCTGCTAGAAGTTCATTTGCTGTGAGGCTTTGTTTACCTTTCACAGTTTGACGATGCAACACAAGTGGCTTATCTTTAGTCGAAATGTGAATTACTATCGTACCGAATCGTCGGCGAATAATATTGTCTACAGCTTTAACATACGGAGTTGCAGCCTCTACGAAATGTCCCACATTATCTTTGGGGTCTTTCCTTTCGGGCAGTTGAAGTTGGTCCTGAGTGATTACTAAGTAACTATCAAGGATTTTCAGTTCTTTCACATAGTACAATCGTCTTCGATAAGCAAATGCGCCTTCACGATCCAATAGTTTCGGATGCACTTTGACCGGTTCCGTAAAGTTCACCTGAGTACCTGATTTTGTAACAATGGTTAGGGCACAGTCTCGATGGTTCCGTGCATATTCAAAGGTCTTCGAAAACACATAGTTAATTGGAAAGGTCGTCCGGGAAAGCACTTCAAGCCGGCCGGATATCACTTGATCAATAGTCTCAGACATGTGTATTCCCCTGCTCAAACACTATCAGAACTGTGTATTGTGAGATTATAAGCTTCGTGCCTAAATTATTGAATTCTTTTCAACCAGCTAACTGGTTTTCTTCTTTTTTGTTGATGTTTTCGATACTCGACGTTTTCGCGCCTTTTTAGTAGCAGAGCGAGACTTCATGGACTTCCATGCCTCTGCACCAACTTTCAGTGAGTTCGGTTGTGTGTTAGAAGAGATGACGCAATCCGTCTCAGTAATATCAGTTGGAACCGGAAGCTCTAGCTGCTCACAAATAAGTGTACGCGCTGCTATTAAGCAATCACGAGGATGACATAACGCCAACCGAAGTCCCAACGTATCCTCCACATAATCGGGAACCCACGAACGACCAGCACGGGGAAGATCATAGAAAGGATAAACAAACAGAATCGCGGGAAACTCAGCACGTTGAGCTTTCACCGAATTATACAGAACCCGGGCAAACAACCATTTTCTAGAACGCTCGAACTCCACTGCTAAGAGTCGATTAGATCTCTGCGTGACGGCGAAATCGATTCGAGTCCGATCGGGGGTCCGAAACTCATGCCACCCTTCCGCACCCAGCTCCTCAACTAACTCTTTGAGTCCAGCAACTAAGGCTTTCACACGCATGCAGTGGATTCACCTATTCTACCTCCATTCCCACGTTTTCTCAAAATAAATCTGCCCACACCTGATTATTCCGGAATTTCAATCAAGATTTCACATCTTTTGACCTTGAAAGCAGTGTTCCAGCCGACAGCTTCAAAAACTAATGCGAATATTGTCAAGATATCATTCGATTCGGAAATTCCAATCAATGGAGGTTACCCGATGACAAACACTTCAAAGGAAAAGTGGACAGCAATAGGTGTCACAGCCAGCACCAAAGATCGATTTGTGACCATGAAAAATGCATTTGAAAAATCCCTGAATCTTGGACCTCAGACTTGGGACTACTTCTTAAATGCCCTTCTTGATCTTGGACCACTTACATGGAACTTTCTAATCCACGAAACTGTGAAAAGCTTACAGGCCTCCATGGAGCCCTGTCCCTTCCCCCAATCCAAAGCTAATCAAACCAAAGGGTCGCAATCAAGTTAATACCAGAACTAGCAAAACTCCTCCTTCTTTTCTCTTGAATAGGAATCCTCAAGTGCAAGTAAGAGTATATTCTCCCTACCTGGGAATTCGGCCGAGTAGCGAGTGGTCAATATGCCGGAAGAAAAACACCTCACAGTCCTCCAACTCAATGATAGTCACGGCTACCTCGAATCCCACCACGAAATTTTCTGGAAAAGCGGACAAACAATCACACAAGAAGTAGGAGGGTTTGCTCGAATCGCCACCCTCTTCGGCCAAATTCAGGTCGAACACCCGAACTCCGTACTTACCCTTGATAATGGAGACACCCTCCATGGCACCTATCCAGTCGTCCAAAGTAAAGGCAAAGCAATGGTTCCTATCCTCAACGCAATGGCATTTGATGCAATGACAGCCCACTGGGAGTTCGCTTATGGTCCAGCCGAATTCCAATCACTTACCCATCAACTGGAACATCCCATGCTTGCAGTCAACTGCTTCGCAAAGGACACAAAAACTCTCTTATTTTCCCCGGGCACAATCCTTGAACGAAACGGATTACACATTGGAGTCATTGGTGTAGCTTCCAACATTATTGATAAGACCATGCCTCCCTCCTTTAGTGAAGGCGTCTACTTCACACTCGGAAATGAGAAACTTCCCAACTACATCAAACATCTTCGCGAAAAAGAACGTGTCGACCTAATTATCGTCCTTTCCCATCTCGGCTATCCCCAAGACCTGAAACTCGCATCAGAAATCGATGGCATCGATGTACTCCTCAGTGGTCACACACACAATCGACTCAATCAACCCGTCGTGGTCAATCGGGCCGTCATCATCCAATCCGGTTGCCACGGTTCCTTCATCGGACGGCTTGACTTGAAAATCGTAAACAATCATGTGAAAACATTTCGCCATAAACTCATTCCCGTCGAAGAACACATCCAACCCAACCAAGCACTCAAAGATATGATTGATCGCAGCGTTTCCCAATCACAACGATCAATGTTGAAAACAGTCGTTGGGCAAACCCGGACCACGCTCAGTAGATGGCGCACACTTGAATCTACCATGGATAATCTTCTTCTCCAAGCTTGCCTTGAAGCCAGTAACACAGAATTGGGATTCTCCAACGGTTGGCGCTTTGGAGCACCCATTCCTCCCGGCGATGTCACCATGAACGACCTATGGAACATCATCCCTGACAATCCTCCAATCTCTGTTTGTGACATCACAGGTAAAGAACTATGGAATATGATGGAAGATAACCTCGAAAACACTTTTTCCCGCGATCCTTACAGGCAAATCGGAGGCTACGTCAAACGCTGCCTAGGACTCAACATCTACTTCCGAATCGAAAATCCTTACCGAAAACGCATTCAAGAATTCTTCATCGGTGGACACCCCTTGAATCCCTCGAAAACTTATCAAGCCTGCTATCTCACGGTGCAAGGGATACCCGCTCATTATGGGAAAAACCATCACAGTCAAAATCTGAAAGCCATCGATGCACTAACTGAGTACTTCAAAAAGCATAGTCCTGTGTCTTCAACACTGAAAGGCACCATAGTACCTATCTAAGGTCCTACTCCTTCTCAATTGTTTTACCAGCCGAAGAGCGTTTTTGTCTAAAGTATGGCAAGCCTTTGTAGATTGCAAGAAAAGCACTTACAGCAACAATGCTCCCAAACACGACTTGGAAGATGTTTCCAGGGACCTCAACAAACGCTGCTGCAGCACCGAAAAGCACTGCCTCTGCAGTGAAATAACCAAAGACCATGACGCAACTACCTAAAAGAGCCGCAACCACAATTCGAACCTCAAATCGACTAAACGGTTTGAAAGTCCACATAATCAATCCAACGATTGTGCCTTCAAGTCCCTTGACTACAAAAGTGATAGGCGCATACAGATAGTAGCCCAAAGCCACATCCGCTAAAGCAGAACCAATACCACCAGCCAGACCACCAAATGGACCCAATAAAAGCCCAGCCAACAAGACTCCAACATCACCTAAGTTGATGTAGCCCTGGGTAGCAGGGACGGGTATTTCGATGATGACTGTTAGCACAGCTGTTAAAGCAGTCAACACTGCAAAAAGAGCAATCCGAATTGACGGACGCATTTCACCGAAATCCTGTTCAGCCATTCATAACCCCTATCTTACGATTTTGCAATATCCTGTCTAAGTAATCTTTGTCCCGAATTGGGGCAATCGACGCCGTTTCTTAAATTCAGTAATTAATTTCTGCGTCAATGGACCAGGAGTCTTGGATCCAACTGTTTGTCCATTGATACTGCGTACTGGAGTAATTTCGCCCATTGTCCCACAGAGAAACACTTCCTCTGCCATCAACAACTGGAACAATGTCATATCCTTTTCCTTAACCTCAATACCAAGGTCCTTCGCTATATCCAACACAAAACGCCGTGTAATGCTATCCAAAATACTTGCGGTTAACGGCGGGGCATGCAACCCACCATCAATTACTGCAACCAGAGTCGTACCCGTCGACTCAGCGACGAATCCCCTGTGATCTAAAATGATAGCATCATCCGCACCTTGCCGGTTGGCCTCCAACACAGCGAGAATGCTATTCAAATAATTTAATGACTTAATCTCGTGGCTACTCGAGTCAGGAGCCTGACGACGCACACTTGCAACAATGGTTGAAATTCCCTTCTCCTTTGATCCATGCCCATGCATCGGCTCTACCTGAATATTAATGATAATTACCGATGCCTTTGGGCACTTTAACGGATTTACACCCAAGTCTCCCTTTCCCCGGGTAACCAATAAGCGGATGTAGGAATCAGTATACCCATTCCGACGCAATGTTTCCAAAAGAGCTGCCTTCATTGCTTCTTGGTCCAGAGGAATCGTCAGATCAATCGCCTTAGCACTTCGATATAATCGGTCTAAGTGGGCATCTAACTTGAACACAATCCCGTCATAAACGCGGATGCCTTCAAAGATACCATCGCCATAAAGGAGTCCATGATCAAACACCGACACTTTGGCCTCCTGGCTTGGTATGAATTCACCATCAACATATACAAACGGATCCTTTACCATTGGAATCCACCAATACTATATAAGAGAGCGTAAGAAAACGCGTTTTTTCCCCTCACAAAATTATAAAACCACCATTATCTTTTAAGGAATTAACAGAAAGAGGCTAGATTTAGCCTGAAAAATAGTAGATTTTGGGCGACAGAAAGTTCCCCTTAAAATGTTACGGATGTGACACTATGACTCAAGTTCACCTTGACGAAACGGATCGACGCATTCTCCGACACCTTGTTCGAGATTCTCGACAACCCATCGCAAGACTAGCCCGGACCCTTGGGCTTTCTGAATCAGTAGTTCGTAGGCGTATCGACGGGCTAGTCAACACTGGCGTTATCGAACGATTCACTGTCAACATTGATTATGAGAAAGCCAACAATCCCATCACAGTACTTGTGGGTGTTAATGTGGGTCGTATGCCCGGACCAACGGTGGCCCAAACACTCCGGAACATCGAGAATATTGTCGAAATTTATACAGTGGCCGGTGAGTTCGACCTCATTATCAAAATCATTTGTGAGGATATCCCCTGTTTCGAGGATATCATCGAGCAGATTCGCAATCAAGATTTTATTGAAAAGACTCGTTCTTTTGTTGTCCTTAACAAAATTCGAGATGGACATTTCGATGACATCATCAAGGTATCAGATTAATCACGACTCACAGTAGGGAATCCTACTGTTATGAAAAGAGCAAAGTTCTGTATGTAAGGATGACATTCATGGGGCTTCGATAAGTTTAATGTCGTCGTCGCTAGTTGCACCAAATCCGATTTCCTTGGCTCTGGCTATTTGACCTAATTCCCAAACCGGTTTATTGAGTTTATTTTTGGCATTATAGCTTTGCAGAAGCCGGACTCCTTCAACATCCATAGCAACCATATCTTGGCTAGCAAAGATTACATTCGGAGTTTCCAACTGCCCCGAAGCGGGTCCTTTCGTTACAAAAACTTTCCGAGCATCCATCACAACCAATGTGGGATGGAAGTACGACGCGAGATCAGCGATTTTGAATTCAAGTTTTCGCATATGCATTTTCAACCGATCTTGCCGCTTGAGCAACCCCATCATCACCTTCATACTCGCTGTGAATTTAGCAATGAAATGGGTTTTCAAGCATGGTGCGATTACAAGTTTACCAAGGTTCAACGCGGGTTCCCCAATGTTTCCGCTTTTCAAGTATTTCCCTTGTGGAAATGATTGTCTAATCCACGGATGTTCGTCCAGGGAGATGAAATCCGCATTCAGATCCATAGCCACATCGCAGATTCCGATCTCTTCACCAACATCTCGTGTGCAAACGCGTTGGGTGGATGCATCCATGATTTGGAGTTTTCCAGCACCAGCATCGAGCAAGACTTCACCCAAGGCTTGAATGAAATCAGCATCACTTGAGGCTGGATAAGGGTCAGCGGTGTTCATGTTTGGTTTGATGGTGACCAAATCTCCCGGCTGAATAAGTTGGTTTAATCCTCCAATGAGCTCGACAGCTTTCTTAATATCTGCTTTAAGATTGTCACTGGCTTGAACCTTACTCACAAAAAACGGAGGGCTTCTCTTCGTTGGTTTTATTGCACTTTGACTTGCCATGCTATTACCAAGACTTCATGAAATGGTTTACCCTAATTAATTTCGTGGCTTTTCCAATGCTGAAAAAGAAGTTGTTAGGGCGTGAAGTCGATGGTATCGAATTCCATCGTCTCCCAGTCCACCGTCTTCTCCAAGCTTTTACGAATGATATCCAAAGCGACCTCGCGATTCTCAGGGTCAATAGCCGTCAATCCGTGGGTTTTAACGCCAAGCACTCGTTGCACGAGATGTGGTTGTAACGCTCCTTTCAAGTCCTGTTTGTTTGCAATGGCGACTATTTCACTGCCAACGCCATTCTCATGGAGAAAATTGATGATATCTTTACTTTGTAAGACATTTTCAAGGGTTGAATCGGTGACAATAAATACAATTCGGCTTCGAGAAAAGAGTGCTTTCCATAACTTTCGAAACCGCGCCTGTCCCGCAAAGTCCCAACACAGAATCTCATAGGTGCCAATACGAGCGCCTTCAACTTTTTGAATATCAATACCAATAGTAGGGATGTAGGTCTGAGGAATACCTCCACCATTAAGGAGATGGACCATAGTTGTTTTTCCTACTCCACCATAGCCGAGGATACTGACCTTGAGCTTAGTAGTAACATATTGGTCAACCTTTTGCATGAAGTCTTCGTATTCTTCCTGGTAG
This sequence comes from Candidatus Hermodarchaeota archaeon, assembly GCA_016840595.1. Next base: position 7,289 of record JAEOSA010000051.1, read on the forward strand.
CTGATAACACGTCGAAATTCGTCCGTTACTTTTTCGAGCTTTTCCAAGAGTGTCGTATCTTCATCCACTGACTCGGCACATAAAATAACAACACCCCGACCGAGTGGTTGTCCAATGTATTTCGTTTCACCTAATTGTTCGATAAGCAGCGATTTGCTCTCCTTAATTCGGGTTGCAAAATCCTCAACTTCAATAGTATTCACATTGATGATCCAAAACTTCTTCTGCACGACTATCTCGTGCCGTGCATCGATAATAAAGACGTGATGAATCATCCTCTAGGTTACCCCAACTAAGGAATTTCAAATTACGTTAATTAAACTATCGCCCATTTCACCAAAACTCTGTAAAATCAAGGATTCCGAGCGACTCTTTTTCGCGAACCAAAAAAGTCACATTCTGTGAACTCTAATTGTGGGTTCACCTTATTAGGGGCGAAAAAGAGATTTAACCTACAGAAATCACTTTAGAGCAAGTCTAAAGGCTCTAATAAGCATACTGAGATGGTGAATCATGACCAATCAGCTTCGTTTTGGCATTATTACACTTCAAAATGAACCGTGGGAGAAAATGGTAGCGCTCTGGCAATCCATTGAAGAGCTGAATTTCGATAGTGTCTGGGTGGCAGACCATTTTGTCAATTACATGGCACCCAATGATCCCTGGTTTGAAGCATGGACACTTCTTTCTGGTCTTGCGACAGTCACCAAACGGATTCGGATAGGGACACTCGTTACTGCTAATCCGCTACGAAATCCAGCAATTCTTGCCCGACAAGCACTAACAGTAGACCATATTTCTGGAGGACGTTTAGAGCTAGGATTAGGTGCAGGTGCCCCCGGAGCTGTCGATCCAGTATATCGAATGACAGGGATAGAAGACTGGGCTCCACATGAACGCGTTCGTCGGTTTAGCGAAGCAGTTGAGATAATCGATCAAGCGCTCCGAAATCGCGTCACTTCATATGAAGGTCAATACTACAAAATGAATGAAGCAACCATGGCGCCAGCACCAATTCAAACACCGCGTCCCCCAATTACAATAGGTGCTCTGGGCCCTTCAATGCTGAAAGTAACAGCGAAATATGCTGATACTTGGAATTCATACGGAGGCGAGTGGGGTATCCCACCAGAACAACTGTTGAATGATACTAAGAAACGGAACCAAAAACTCGACAAGTATTGTAAAGAGATTGGTCGTGACCCACAAACCCTTCGCCGGTCATTTCTCTATTTCTCCCCCCACTCAGAAACGGTCTTCGACTCAGAAGAACACTTTGGGAACTTCATTCAGGAATACCGTGACATTGGTATAACAGAATTCATCTTCTACTATCCCGTATGGTATAGTAACGATCAACTGCACAAATTCGACTTCATTGGTCGTGAGGTCATCCCCAAATATCGTAAAGAGTAATTCCTAGCTAATTTTCATTCAAACAGTGTGAAGCTCTAAAAAGACAATCACAATTGCTGAGTTTGCATCTTCAAGTGTCAGCTCCATACATGATAACATGGATTAGGGTTCTAGCATACACTCTAATTTGGCCTTGGAAACCGCCATAATACCATCCATTGCCCCGAATCGAAATGTTCCATGCACCAGGAGCAAAATCGGGAGAACCGGTTTGGGGGAGCGTTGTTGGGGCCCAAACTGTCGAATGAATGCCCGTAGTGTTAATTTCCATATAACCCCAAATAAAAACCCCATAAGAATCATAGACAGTAATTGTTCTATTTATATCGGGATGCGGATGGTCCCCCATGATTTCAGTAACATTAACTACCAATTTCCACTGGATATATGGCCAGCTGACTTCAAATTGAAGAACCTGTTCATCAAGACAGGTGTAATTACAATACACTGCAAAGGGATGACTGTACGCAACTATCGGTCCTGAATAAACAAGGAATGCGGCACTAATTGGAATTATGCAAGCGATAACTGCTATAGCCGCTTTTGATTTTCGATTCATTAAACTCCCTCTTCGAAGTTTAACATACTAAATTCCATTTCTTATATAGATGTTACACCACAAGATTAGAACGCTGTTGAGGTAATGGAACAACCCCTGTCTTTCACTAGGTGAATCTAATTACATTATGTGGTCTCATTCTGGATGAACCTATTATGACACTTTTTGTACAAATACAACGTTTTTCGCAAAGTTGCTAGCAACAACTAGCAGCTTATCCCAGAATGCTTTTTTCCTTAATACAAATATAAAAGGCACGTGGCAAATTCCCCTGTGCGAGTAATTTTTTTAAATGGGCTGATACGAGGTTCAGAATGGCGATGTCAAAGGCACTCTTAAAACTTCATCACGAAATACTATGATTCGACTTAATGAGCCGAGGACAGCTCAAAAAAATAAACGGTGTCAAACATGGTTGGAATACTTATTGCAGCGGCCCTCACCACTGGGATAGTGTTTCCACTTATCTATCTATTTTGGCGTGCTTCCAAGACATCCGCCATTACAATCCTTCCTTTCTTGTTCCAATTACCCATGAGTTTGGTGCTCAACTTGACGGTCAAGCCGTGGCTGAACACTGTAATTGTTGGGCTTGGATTGCCAATGCAAGCAATGTTTCTCCTACTCCTATTTGTGGCACCCTTCACGGAAGAGGCGGTCAAGCTAGTAGGTCTTTCCCTACTCTTTCTTCGCTGCTTTACTCGCCACGATGTTGGAGAAAACCAGGGGATAACAGCCTGGCGTTGGCCTCGAACGGTGGGTGTTATGAGCGGAATGGGCTTTGGCGTTGGTGAAATCTGGGCTGTTGCAGTATTAGTAGTTTTATATGAACCTCTTCTGGCGGTCTACCCTTGGTTCTTTTATCAGGGATTCATGATTGAACGCTTCGAAGTAGTCTTCATCCACGGCCTATTCGGTTTGGTGATCTACTGGGGGTATCGCCGATGGTTACCTGCCACCTATCTGGCGGCCGTGGGACTACATGCCACACTTAATGCGCCGATTATACTATATCAATTGGGACTCCTTCTAGCGATGCACTTGTCCCTCTACGTCACACTCTTCTGTGTCATCAGTTTTGCTGTGATGATTGCTACTCTGACAGCCAAGGACCACCGCAAACGGCGCCGTTCTCAATTAGAGACGACTGATAAGCCGGTCACGACTGAAAAGGTTAAGAGACAACCGGAAGACCGTATAGTCAGCGATGCCAAGGATAACAGCGACGAGGCTCAGGATTAGCCAATCGAATCCTGAACCTTGAAGGAGTCCAATGTAGGGAATGAGCATTGCGGGAAGCACTATTAACGTACTGATTTGATATGCTTCATAGACCGTACTGACCCGACCCGAGATGATGACAGTAAATCCGACAGCCAGAGCCGAGAAGAGGGGGGGCATAATCAACGCTTGGACGACATCCAGTAGGGTGGGCCACACCCACAGCAAGAAGGGTGCCATAAAGAGGAACATCCCGTTC
>JAEOSA010000262.1 GCA_016840595.1 Candidatus Hermodarchaeota archaeon
TATTGAACAACTACTCGGACCCAAAGAAGCCAATGCACTCCTCTCAAAAAGCCTTCAAAACCCATCAGTGTATATTCGAGTAAATACTTTGAAGGATAATGCCGAACAAGCCATCCCTAGCTTGGAGAAAGAGCGGTTTCGGTGTACTCCTACACCCAAACTATCTGAAGTCTTTAAACTTGAACATGGAAATCAACCTGTAGTACATACTACCACCTATCACCAGCACTTAATCTATTTACAAAGCCTCTCGAGTGCATTAGTATCACGAGTTCTAAATCCACACCCACACGATCTCGTACTAGACTTATGCGCAGCTCCTGGCAGCAAAACATCACATTTAGCCCAATTAATGAATAACCAAGGCAACATCTTCGCAATTGATAATATGCTCCCCCGCGTCCAAGAGCTAGAACGAAATCTCAGCCGGTTAGGCGTTCAAAATACTCACATCATTTTTTCCAATAGTTTTCAGCTTCCATTCAGAGAGGGGTTTCAGGTCGACTCTGTTCTTATCGATCCCCCATGCAGTAACACAGGGGTAATTCAAACACGTCCTGAGGTTAAATGGACAATGACACCTGACAGGATCCGACGTCTCCAGAAAGTTCAAGCTAGTTTACTCCGGGAGGGCGTTCAGAAATTGGCTCCAGGTGGATTTGCCGTCTATTCAACTTGTTCAGTGTCTCTTGAAGAAAATGAACACGTGATTAGTGATTTTTTGGCATCAAATTCAGATTTTGAACTTGTCCTCACAGAACCGTTTATTGGTTCAGAAGCGTTTGAGGGGATGAAATTGTGTCAACGACTCTTTCCGCATACCAACGATACTGAAGGATTCTTCATTGCGAAACTACGTCGGAAAACTAACTCTAAATAAAAATTGGCCACATTGACATATTCTTAGGTAACGACAGCTGACTGAATGGCTTTTCTTCACTGGCCTTGTGGATGATTTTTATTAGATTATTGGGGTTCATTGATTCGACCTTTGATTTCTTCTTCGTTGACTGTTCCCGAATTGTAACTGGAAAAGTGTCCGACTCGAGTTCTTTATCCCCAATAACGACTACAAATGGAATCCACTGCTTCCCAGCGTTTCGTACCTTCCAGCCTACCGTTTTTCCACGATCATCAACTATCGCCCGAACGTTATTCGCCCGAAGTTCGTCGGCAATTTTGGTGGCATGTTTCACATGTCGATCAGCAACAGGAATGACGATTGCTTGTACTGGTGATAGCCAGAGTGGCAACATAGGTATTTGTCCCTGTAGTCCACGTTTTGCAGCACTTTCTAATAGACCGTAGATAAGCCGCTCTAAACTGCTTATACTCGTGTGCACAATGATACAGCCCACTTCATCTCCAGCTTCATTTACGTAAGTAATGCCGTATCGTTCAGCGTCGCTCACATCCAACTGCACAGTACTAAGTTGTCCAGAACCTTCAACCGCATCTACGAATTGAAACTCGTTTTTCACATTCCAATAGTGACTCATCTCTGGAAGCAATTCAATGAGAATGGGTTTCTTGAGATCCTTGGCTAATCCAACAAGGAGATCCTTCGTCTGTTCATAATACTCTTCGACAACACGGAATACGAGCACGTACTGAATACCCAGACCCTCGATTAGACGGTCATAGTGTTTAGTAATTCTGGCGAATTCTTCTTTCCCCTGTTCATAGTCTGCACAGAAGCAATGAATATCTGGCATTGTAAATGCCCGAAGTCGTCGGAGACCCACTGTCTCCCCACGTTTTTCTAATCTAAAGGAGGGAGATAACTCGAAGACACGAACAGGTAATTGGCGTTTAGACATCTGGGTATTTTTCATTGTAGAAAAGAGTCCGAAGTCACCCGCAAACCGGAGGATGAGTTCCTTATCTTTGCTCAGTTTGATTCGATAGTCCTTTTCAAGGAATTTTGCTGCTTGCTCTGCAATGTCTTTTTGACTTAACCGATACATAAGGGGCGTTTCTATACGCATTGCCCCGATTAAATCAACAGCGATTGATGTTACATAGTCTTCAAGCAATTCTTTCACTAACGCACCCTTCGGATAAAACCGGAAATGCCCGACATCAGAAGCGGGTTCATAGTCGATTAACTCCAATTGGCGCATAATTTGAATATGAGGTGGCTCCCCCTTGGCGGCACGTCCTAGCTCTTCTGTCTCGATGAAGGTGCGAAAATCCCCCTTGATAGCAGCATGGCTATCCAAATCATCTAAGTCAAGCGGCTTTGCAACACCTTTTGAGTCGATAATTAAATACTTAGGCAAGGCTAGTGCCAACCTTCTGAATACATCTTAGTACTCTGCCAAACCTCGTTTCAATAGGAATAAAAGGTTTCTATAACAAACCTTGCATTAAATGGGTGAACAAATCATGTGTCCAAGCCTCATTCAAGAAAAAAACCAGCAAGCCAATACAATTCTCGAAGAACTTGGCGTGGATGCCTGGATGATATGGGTTCGCGAAACCAAACAAATGGCGGATCCAGTACTCTCTCTTGTTTTAGAAGGCGATTTAGTGTGGCAATCCGCCCTAATCTATACGAAAAGGGGAGATCGCATCGCCATTGTAGGGAACCTTGATGCATCAGGCGTTGAACCCTTGAACGTGTTTGATGAAGTTATCCCTTACACGGAAAGCATTCGGGATATCTTGAGAAATACACTTAACCGACTGAATCCCCAGCAAATCGGATTAAACTTTAGCCGTGATGATGTTTCATCCGATGGTTTATCATATGGTATGTATAACCTGCTCAATGAATACCTCGAAGGAACCAAACATCCAGAACGTTTTGTAAGCGCAGAACCCATAATCACTCGACTAAGAGGAAGGAAGACCTCAGAAGAGTTAAAACGGATTACAAAAGCCGTGGAAATCACAGAAAAAATCTACAAAGAAGCAAGCCAATTTGTGGACGTAAACC
>JAEOSA010000263.1 GCA_016840595.1 Candidatus Hermodarchaeota archaeon
GGATACCCCTTCCGCAATGTTTATTGTTTCATCTGGTGCTGCCTGTGAAAGGATAGTTTGTGCCGTAGATACTATTATTTCACTGTTGACGGGTTTGCCAGGTGCCTTAAGTGATATGTAATCCTCAATTGTTTTGACCCATTTATTTGGTTCCTTATCAAAGAATTCATCCCACTTATCATAAAAGAACCCGCCTAACTTTAGAAAGTTGATTCCTCCATTGTCACAAGAAAATTTACACCACTTCTCGTAATTCTTCATGCCTAATCCTTTGTTAGCTTCGAAGTGATATCCATGGGTGAATACAAATTTCTGACCTTCACTTTCAAGGACAAGGATTTGTTCACTCTCTCGTGGATCAAAAGCCCTACTAATGGAAGGTCCTCTCCTGAATCTCATTTTATCCATAAAATTGATTTCCAATGAAGGGTCGTCATCCTGTAGCTTTCGAAGTTTTGCTTCATCTTCCAAATATTCTAAGAGTTTGTAGTCATGGTTTCCCTTCACAAAATGGATTTTTTCAACTGAATCTAATTTCGCTAAATTATTGAAACAGGAAATACAGGTGGGAAGTACTTCTTCCCAATTTTCTCTCCATAAATCGACGATATCGCCAAGAAGTATTAAATCCTCAACGGGTTCTTTGGCGAGATAATGCTCGATGAAACAACCAAAGCATTCTTTATTGGTTCTTCGAGCACCCATATGTATATCCGATAGAACAATTTTCAAAGTTGAGTCCCCTCCAATGATTCTATCAAATAAGTTTGTCTTCGTTCTACTTATATCTAAGGTTCAGCCTTCGAGAGAGTAATACGTATCTTTTATACAAACCTCTCGCTGTTAAATCGCATCCTAAGAAGTGATTTCTTTAGCACCATATGACCGAAATATACAAACGTGACCAACAAGACCAAAATTATGGGTTAAGGGTGGTGACTAGGCTGTGGATGTTAAGATAAACTGTTCTCTCGAAGTTATTGCGTGCATTCTTTTCGAGCTGGGCTTTAGTCTCGATCGGAAGCGGAACTACACCTCAGCTATCCGAAGAACGAAATGCGGTCGAATGCATGTACTCATCAAACAAATGAACAAAGAACAAGTTTTCTGTGAAATTCATTATGACTCAAAGATTCACTTCTTATTCTTGGGTGTCGATTATGATATTGAACCGGCAACATTCTTCAAGAGTGAACTGAAGGAAAAGCTCGAACAAGCTGGTATCAAAAGTAATATCTTGAATGGTAGAAGCTGGTTCACTAGGAAAAATAAAGCTTGGTTTACAGGCATGCGTCTTTGATATATGAACAACTCGATTTTATTCTTCCCCGCGTTCGCACACAATCAGAATGAAGGTTACGACCATGGCTGCAATGATGGTAATGTCGCTCCATTGATGGAAGAAGAGGGCTTGATCAAGAATCCTCTGTTGAAGCAAGATGTAAGTAGTGACGGCGAAAATGAGACCAGTTGCTAGAAGAAAAATTCCCAAGCCCGTGAGGATCCTTAGAGGGTATTTTCCGCGCATCCACCCCCTGGACCGGTCAATGAATGCGAGAAAAGAGCCTTTTGGTTCAGTTTTATCTTTTCTTGGTCTTCGCTGGACAAATAGTATGACTATCCAGATAACTATCATACCCGAAAGCAGAACTATGAATCCAATGAGAAAGTAAAGCCAGTATGGGAACACATAGTGTATTCCAATGAGGAGTGGTAGTGCCCAAATAATGTCCAACTCATAGAGGTGAGCGATAAAGCCTTCATCCAATAATATCCAGAGGGCAAAGATGACAAGGAAATAGGGGAGAAGCGCAATGAGGTAAAACTTCCAGTCTTCTCGAATTGTGATCGCACGTTTTCGTGTGCTCCTATCCTGAGTTCCAGGCATCGTCATATTTTTCACATCCTAGTTCTCTCTCAAATAAATCCAGAATTTTGGTACGCCAATTAGGACGATGAGCAGACCCAAAGGGATTATTACAAGAATGAAGCCGAGGGAATGGAGGCTTTGGGGAGTAAATGTGAAGAGGCTGAATTGAATTAGTGATGACGGGATTCGCGGGGGATCCGCGACCTGCGCCTCAAGTCCCACCAAGAATGCCTGGTGAAGGCAAACCCAGATGCCTGCCCAGGCGATGAACATGAGGAAAAAGGCAAGCAGGTAATAGAAATCACTATTCCACATAATCCAAGCCCTTCCGCGCCAGCGAGTGCTCACTTCCTTTGTTGGATTATTTCGCAAGACATAGGCAAAAAGGGCAAACAACGTGATAAAGCCGAAGAAAGATAGCCCGATTCCACTGTCATGCATGCCAATAAACGACAAATCTCCCCCGGGAACATTTGGGGGAATTCCCATCTGTATGCGATTTAGTAACATCACAAAGGCATAATGTAATACAAAGAGACTTACAACAATGAATATAAGGGATAATAGACTAAGCCCAAGAAACCTTTTCTTCAAACGTCATCCCTCTTCAGGAAGAATTATTGTTTCTGTTAAATAAAAGGGTAACTCTGCTGAGGTTACTTTGGATTGATTTTAACCTAAAGTAGCGAACGCCCTTACTCGACGAATCCCCGATGGTATTTCAACTGGTAAAACCGGTGTTATTTACGCTGGTTGGGGTGGACGACCATTTTTCTTATTCTTGTAATTAGCGGGTACGAGGTGTTAGAGGTAGGTTTCCGGTTCTTTTCTGTCCGGGTAGCCTTTGCTCAGGTCGCTTTGTGACTTTAAAACGCGTTTGCTCATGACCCGTGCTCCGGTTGGGCAGTTCTTGACACATGCACAACACCAGATACACGCATTATGATCTGTTGAAATCAAACGAAGATTATAGCCAATCATTGGGGATGGATTGGAGGCAACATGCTGGATTCGAATCGCCGCCGTAGGACAGACATCGACACAGGTCCCGCATTTTGTG
>JAEOSA010000264.1 GCA_016840595.1 Candidatus Hermodarchaeota archaeon
TAGGAAAGGCACTTATCCTGAAATAGATGCCATCCTCGGCTTCGTAGGCGTATCCTTTCTCCAACAATTGTTGAACCAATTCAATCATTTCTTGGATGTATTGCGTTGCCACCGTATACGTGTACGGGTCTGCAATGCCAAGGAGACGCCTATCATTATAATAGTCTCGAGTATGACGAGTTACGAGTTGTTGAAAGGCTTCACCACTGGCACGAACCCGTTTCAGGATGTTATCATCAACACTGATATCAGTCACATTGGAGATATGGACAACCTCATAGTGCAGGTATCTGAGGACTCGCTCAACTACATCCCAGAAGATGTAGGTCCGGGCATGACCAATATGCATTAAATAATTCACAGTCAGCCCACAAGTATACAAACGCACCTTCTCGGGTTCAAGTGATTTGAACGGTTCTTTTCGTTTCGTCAGTGAATTATAGATTTTCAGTTCTTTTTGAGCCTCCACATCATGAGTGTGTTGAAGAGGAGGCATTCGACGTTGTGTGCTTGGTGTCACCGGTACCATCCTCCAGAGTTATTCAGTGAATGAGTATCTCCTCTCAAATGGAAAATCCATGGTAAAAGAGAACCTTTGTCAGAAAAGGAGATGGCGTGTGGTGTCACCGAAGGGTTATTGGAAACAAACTAAATACCCCATGGTATTCACCAAACTTGGCTAAGTTACTGTTCCCAAATAAATCTTATGGGCAAAGCGTGGGTCAGAACCCGTAATAAGAGTAAGCCTTTTCTACCCACACTGTTACTTGTGTATCTCCATTCGAATGAGTAACTATCTGTGCTAATGGTGGGAAAATTGTCGCCAATGCTTCCAGCGAAAATGAGTAGCTTCACCGCCGTAGTACTAGACACTCAACTAGATGCGGCCCTTCGACATATCGCAAGCACCGAACTTGCCCATTTCACTGAGTTCAAACAAAGTGGAGAAAAATCCATCATAGAATTACAACCCGTTGAAGCCTCCGAGCATTACTACTATCTGGCAAACCTTCTCACCCGCATAAGCACCCTCATCAGCGATAGAAAAGTCTATCGCGGCGGAAAAGTCAAGCACCGACTCGAAGTTCCCACTGTTCCCGATGACACTTATTTTCAATCAATTGAACAATCCCTCAAAACCATCGAAGCCCATTTTGAAGAGCTCGATCGAAAACTAGCTGCCGCAGAAACTGCACAAGACTCACACGATAAAAAAGAAAGAAAAGCTGCCAAAAAGACAGTAAAAGCAATAAAAAAAGAAATTGAGACTCTCGCCGAAGAAGAGCGCTTCGACCTCCTTGGCTGGGAAGAAATTGTCAAACGCGAACATCACCTCGAAGAAACCAAAACCCTCTTCGGTAAAACCAAACGTACCTACCTCCTTTACGGCTGGGTTCCTACCAAAAAAGCCGACAAATTCGCTACATCCCTCGCCAAATTCAACCACGGTGCAATATCCCTTGAAATCCATAAACACATCGACAAACCAGAACATGATCACTATCCTGGTGACACAGGACCTCTAGAAGGAGCCATTGCACCTGAAGAAATCGCCGCGCCACCCACGAAGCAGACCAACCCAAAATCTCTCTTCTCATACCAAAGCCTTACAAACGCTTTTGGGCTCCCCAACCACACAGAAATCGATCCCACCTGGTTCATGGCTCTCGGCTTTCCAATTATATTCGGGTTGATGTTCGGAGATGTAGGTCACGGTATTCTTCTTCTCTTCTTTGCAATGCTTGGAATGATTGCTAAACGTCGTAAAGTCGACGCTGGTGAAATGGTCAACTACTTCATCCAAGGTTCCGGGCTCATCGCTGTCATTGCAATATTCTCAATATTTTTCGGTGTCTTATATGGCGAATTTTTAGGAATTGACATCACCGGTTTCAACTTTTACGTTGGCACCGAAGCGGTCTACCCCTATCAAATCATCAAATATTCCCCCTTTGGGCAATTCATGAAAGATATTCTCGTCCAGCTCTTCACTTTTTTCGATTTTGAAGGTGGTCTCAACTGGTTCCTCAATCCCTTCAGTCCCTATAACGCTTGGATTAACCAATTACCCCACGCTCATCCTACTGCTATCTGGTTTAGTGCTTTTGAAATGCCTGAAATCCTCGACCCCACAATCGCTAGCCCCACCTGGATACTCTTTGTCCTTAGCATCATGATAGGATTTATCCACCTGAGTATTGCCATTGGCTTCGACGCCATCAACAAACTTCGTCACCGTGATTGGATTCACGCAATCTTTGGACCTATCATCTGGCTCCTCTTTCTTTGGGGTCTCGCCTACATGATCTTCAACTACGGCATCAACTTCATGAGTTGGCCCATCACTGACATGCTTCTCTTTCTCATTGCCCCGATCCTCGTCATGCTCATCGGCGGTATCATGGCCTTTGGCTTTATGGACGGATTTATGGAAACTATAGAAAAACTCATTGAAAGTATTAGCAACACCATCAGCTACACCCGAATTCTCGCTCTTAACATGGCCCACGCCGGCTTTGCCAAAACCTTCCTCTTCATCGCTGGTGTTGCTGCCGCTGAAATCATGACCATACTCGCCCAACTTAGCAGTGGCGAACTCACTATCATTATGCTTATCATAATGATAATCGTGGGTACTATCTTCGTCCTTCTCATGGAAGGTCTCCTCTCTTTCATCCATACCCTACGTCTCCACTGGGTAGAAGCCTACCTGAAATTCTACGCAGGAACTGGACACAAGTATGAACCTCTTGCCTTCCCAGACCGATGGACGACAACATCAACTGCCTCTCCTTCAAAGAAGTGATAGTCCATGCTCCAGCTGATTCCCGTTGAATCATTAGGACAGGTCCTCGCCACATTCGGCGCCCTCCTCGCCGCTGGCCTCGGCGCTACAGGTGCAGCCATCGGCATTGGATTCAGTGGAAGC
>JAEOSA010000265.1 GCA_016840595.1 Candidatus Hermodarchaeota archaeon
CGGGTCGTCTTGTGTTCAATACGCTCGGCATATTAAGAGAGGACCTGTCGGAGGTATTACGGCGTTCCGCCCACCAATGATGATGGGGCGTTAGTGTATCGATCTACAGAACATCGACGACCCTCCACTTCTGGATAATTACTCGGAGTCGGGTGAAGAAAATAGCTAATCACCGCCATATCACGTTCTCCCAATTTCTTCAAAAACGACTGAAAACGAAAATTTCTCCAGATCTTCTCCCTCGCCGCCTACGCATATTAGGTCACGTTGCCACTCTCTGGTTGAACCCGAAAATCGTCGAACATAAGAACTTGATTGGAAACACAGTTTTGGAGTATGATTCAAAGATTCAATCCGTTTTACGAAGAACGGCCGCGATTTCAGGCCCCTATCGACAACCTGCGGTTGAACTGATTGCGGGTTCACCTGATACCGAGACTGTTTTCAAAGAAAATCGTGTCATTTTCCACCTTGACCCGATGAAAGTCATGTTTTCCGTGGGGAATAAAACGGAACGTCTCCGAATGAGCCAACTAGGCTCTGATGAATTGGTTATTGATATGTTCGCAGGAATTGGACAGTTTTCAATACCGATGGCAGTACATGCTTCCCCTAGATTAATTCACGCAATCGAATGGAATCCTGACGCCTTTCATTATTTATCACAAAATATCAAGGCAAACAGAGTTCATGATATCGTCCATCCACACCTAGGTGATACAGGCATAGTAACACCAAAACTAGGACTGGGAACAGCAGACCGGGTTCTCATGGGATTAATCCAGGGAACGACTAAATATCTGGAACAAGGCATTTTGTGTTTGAAACCTGGCGGTATAATGCATATTCATGAAATAGGTTTGAAAAATGACTTAGAACCCAAACTTCTAACAATTTTAGAGAAAACAGCGTTATCTTTGAATCGCCAAGTAAAGCTCCTAAATTTGCACACAATAAAGACCTATAACCCGAGTTTTGACCATTTTGTGCTTGATGTTCAGGTTACAGAAACGTAATTTTGTTTAGTTAGCGGGTTATCTGATATTCAATGATTTCTTTGTATAATTTTGTAGCTTCTGTATTTTCTTCAAAATATTTCCGGACTGGTTCAAGAAAATCTGAGAAGGCGGTAGTTGCGGCTTGTTTTAGGTCAAGCGGATGAATAGCCCCGGCGGCATATAGTTCTTCGAGTTCATCTGCACTTGTTAGGCTTAACGGACCACCGTATTTTTCAGTCCGCTCAATATGCAGGATGAAGCCGTCTTGGGTGAACAAAATGTTGCGAATGTAGCTCAATACGGGATTGTTCTCTACGACTTGAGCGGGGCAGTATGCGTTCTTAATTTTGTTTTTGATTTCACGCGGTGAATCATGGATAAATATTGCATCGCCGGGTTTTGACTTTGACATTTTCGTTTCTATGGCTAATTCTTGAGCGGAGAACTCGGAGGCAGCATCCATACGAGATGTTCCAGTTAACCCGGGGAGAAGGGGTGTGTGGATACCAACCGGTTTCCATCCGAGTTTCATTTTATCTGCAACTTCACGTGCTAGGACGTGGGCACGTCTTTGATCCATTCCTGAAAGGCAGATTTCGTATTTTTGATCGAGAATGTCAGTTACTTGTAAAAGGGGGTAGATGAGTTTCGAGAAGTCGATGGCGGCTTCTTCTTCAGTACGTCCCATGATATCGGTTGATCGCCGAACTCTAGCGAGAGTGAGATTTTTTGCGACCCGAAGAATTTTTTCCCAATAGTCGAGGCGTCGCATCAAATCTTCTGCAGTGATAATGTGAACTTTATGGGTGTCTACATTCAGTGCAGTAAAACAGTGACGGAGATACTCTGCACAACGCCGGATTTTTTCGATATTTCCGCCAAATTTATCATTAATTTGGGCATGCCAGGTAGCCAAGAGAATTTCCATTCGAACTCCGAATTCTACTAGTTGATTGAGTTTCTGCACCCAGCCAATCCACCCGATATGAAATAATCCACTTGGTTCAACACCTATGTAACCCCGAGGTTTCTCTTGGCGAGAAAAAAGTTCTGTTAAATCCTCGATAGTAAGCACTTCTTGGGTATGCTGTGAAATTTTCTCTACGCTAGGTGGAACGGCATTCAAAGGAAACACTTCTAAGTGTCTCGGGCTTGTTCTGCGATATATAAAAGTACACCGATAGAAGTCACCCAGATTCGGTAAAATTAAGAAATACAACTGACTTCTACCTGAAGTTCAATTTAGGCGAACTGCCATGTGCCCACATCAAAAAAACCCCCAATCTAAACAAGAAAGATTAGAGGAGCGGTTTGAAAAGGGTATTCGTCTATTACTTGAACTCTCCAAAGAAGGGGTTCCAATAGTAGTAGAGGGTATCAAGGATATCACGGCATTACGTGGATTGGGTTTAACGGGACCAATCCATGCATTAGCAGGTCATAATATTGTCAGTTTGGCGGATGAATTAGCAGAGTCCCAACGTTTGCTGATATTATTCGATTTTGATAGAAGAGGAGGCCAATTAACGCGTCACTTGATTAACCAATTAGAAGGACGAGGAGTCACATTGCTTCACAATGAACGGCACCAGCTAAGGCGAGCTTTTAGTTGGCGTGTTCGAGTTATTGAAGGCTTAAAAGAGATCAATAATTGTTCGAAAGGCACAAAGTTTTAATGCCGTTTCTTCGTGTGGCTAATTACATTACGCTTACCATATTACATAATCATCATCATGATCCTATTGGAAAAAACTTGGCGCACTCAACATCACGCGCCACTGATAAATCATCATAAATCACTCTTACTAGGTGGCGATTATGGGAGCAAATGAAGAAAGTACAGGTACTACTAAGTATTGTATTCGTGGAAAAATCGAAATAGATGGAGTAGTTGAGACCCCCGATGTCGTAGG
>JAEOSA010000052.1 GCA_016840595.1 Candidatus Hermodarchaeota archaeon
CAAATTCTTTACAGATTGGTAAATCCGCATCGAGAATAGGTCCTTTCATCCCGCCGACTGCAATTGATAATCCCGGTGTTATGAGTTTAAGGTTGAGTAATTTTGCTTTCAGCTGGTCCTCCATTCTGCGAAGAGCCTTCTGGAATTCGCCACCTCCCGGGTGGATCTTCTCTTGTTCATCTTTTTGCCCAACGTAGGTGTCAAAGGCAGCGAGAGACTTATCGGTCAAGTTGGCTTTTTGGAGTTTACCAACGAATTTTTTGAACGTGCGGGTCGGGCGACCCATGTGATTGGGTGAGCCCATTAAAATTGCATCAAAGCCTGCTGCTTCGTCAACGTTGACTTTCTTCATGTTTTCAATAACGGCTTCGGCACCAGCAGCTTTCAGTCCTTCTGCAATTAATTCGGCGACGCGTTGTGTGTTTCCATATTTTGTATCATAAGCAACGAGAACTTTCACCATTAGAGAACCTCCCGGTTGTAGAGGTATTCGAAAATGACCTTAAATCTTTACGGAATAATGATGCTGTGAATACGCGACAGCGCTGAAAGGACTCCAGCTTGATTTTCGTCGCCATTTTTGACCGTGCCAAAAGGTAATTCAACTAGAACAATACCAATAACCGATACTCGGTTATTTCCAACTGATAACAATAACAATGGAGCGTAAAATGACTCATGAAAGAAATGCTCTGGCACAAGCATCACTGGCCTGAAAAGGTTCCAAAAACCATTGACTACCCCAACGAACCTCTCTACGCACTTCTCGACAAAGCCGCTAAAGAAGCAGGAGATAAACCCTATACCATCTTCTATAAGGAACAAACTTTTACCAACGTCCACGAAAGCGCGAATCGTATAGCCAACTTTCTCCATAGCAAAGGGATCAAAAAGGGTGACCGGGTGGCGCTATTTTTGCCTAATCTCCCTCACTATCCACCAATCTTCTTTGGCATCCTCAAGGCTGGAGCAGTAGCGGTAACCTGTAACCCACGCTACAAGGCACCTGAGCTTCAGCACCAGTTCAAGGATTCGGGTGCGAAAATGGTCTTTTGTATAGACCATGATGAACTCACCCCTACCTGTTATGAGGCTGTCAAAGGAACTGATGTCAAGCACGTGATTGTCTGCAGTGTTAAACCTTGGCTTCCCAAATTCAAAGCTATCATTGGTGGTCTTCTTGGAAAGGTACCTAAGAGCCCCTACTACGAAGAAGGAATGACATTCCACTACGATGATATCATGGCAAACTACCCACCGGATCCCCCCAAGGTGAAAATCAAACCCAAAGATGATTTGGCACTGATTTTGTACACCGGTGGAACCACTGGTGTTCCCAAAGGGGCAATGCTAACTCACCATAACCTCTATGCCAATGTCCTTCAATATAGTGAATGGATCTGGCTTGAGCCTGACGAAGGTGGTCCGCTAGTTCCAGTTGATATTGGAAATGAGGTGTACATAGGGGCTTTACCCTGGTATCACAGCTTTGGACTCACCTTGACAATGATTGCCTCCGTTCTCCATCAAAGCAAACTTGTCTGCATTACTGATCCCCGTGCTGGCAAACCGCCATTCTCAGATGTCCTTAAAGCAATACAAGATTACAAAGTGACATTACTACATGCTGTTCCAGCGATGTATGCAGCACTCGCTTACCACCCCAATGTTACTAAATATAATCTCAGCAGTCTCAAAGCCTGTGGAGCAGGAGCTGCCGCGCTTGCCCCAGCAACTGCTAAGGTTTTTGAAGGTGAAACAGGTGCTACTCTCTTTGAAGGCTACGGACTCACGGAAACCTCACCTTTGGCATCTGCTGATCCTTCGAATAAGCGCCAACGCAAGTTTGGTTCTGTCGGCTTCCCAATGCCTGATACAATCATCAAAATCGTCGATGTAGATACGGGCAAGAAGGAAATGAAGACAGGAGACGATGGAGAAGTTGCCATTCACGGACCACAAGTTATGAAAGGCTACTGGAACAAACCCAAAGAAACTGCTGCTGTCATGAAAACCATCGGTGGCAAACGTTACTTCCTCTCTGGTGACATCGGACACTTCGACAAAGAAGGCTATCTAGTCATCACCGACCGCAAGAAAGACATGATCAACGTCAGTGGACTAAAAGCCTGGCCTGCAGAAATTGAAGAAACCCTTGTAGAACATCCTAAGATTCAATTGGCGGCGGTCATTGGAATTCCACGGGAGGATGATCCTGGGAACGAAACGGTCAAAGCCTACGTGGTTCTCGCCCCTGGTCAGACAGCAACTGAAGAAGAAATCATGGCCTGGGCGAAGGACAAAATGGCAGCGTATAAACGACCGAAAGCTGTGGAGTTCCGGGATGCACTCCCACAAAGTGCAGTAGGAAAGGTTCTCCGTCGGGTTCTTCGTGATGAGGAACTAGCCAAACTGGGTGAAAAATGGGAACCCTCAGGTTAACATCTCTCAGAGGGCTTCCCTCTCTCTTCTTTTTTAATGAGCATCTGACTATTTTAGAAGCTAAATTACCTTTTTGGTAGGTGTTATCGTTGGATAGCTCATATACCTCAACAGCATTAGCTCCTAGCGATATGCCACTCCTAGCTGATTTCCTCGGAGACTCACCAGAGACGGTTCTCGCAATGCATGCACTTCGGCGACAGAATTGTCAAGCATATATTGTTGGTGAGCTGCCTCAAGTTCAGGCAGCTTTGCTGCAAATCAGCTCTTTTCCTAACGAGCCCCAAGCCTTTGGCACTGACGCAAATGCAATACTTACAATGCTTCAAGCAATTCAGGGATGGGATTGTGTTAATGTGGCTTCTGAAGTGGCTGAGTCAGTTGGAGCGCTTATTCAAGAGAAAATGAAAATGGCTGTCCGTTATTATGGGGATTTCTACTATACACTCTCAAAACCTGTGATGCATTTTCGTCACAATTATGTGAGGTGTTTACAACTTGAGGATCTTTCTTTATTGGAATCTGCACCTAGAGAATTTCAAGGACATGGGTATGGTACACCTCGTGGATTATTAGAAGACGGAGTAGTTGCCTGTGGGATTGTATCAGGAGAGGTTGTCTCGATTGCCCATACAGCCGGACACACAAAGAAATTTGCTGATATCGGAGTTATTACTCGTGAAGATTGGCGGAACCAGGGATTGGCAAGTGCTGCAGCATCAATTGTGGCTGAGATTTTACAAGAAAAAGGTATTACACCTGTGTGGAGTGCCGGTGATGATAATCTTCCATCAGTTCGTATTGCTCAAAAACTTGGCTTCTCAAAGGTTTCTCTACGAAAATACGTAATATTAGATAAAGGCTAGACTAGAACCAGGATTTTCATTGGTTAGAGGAACTAGTTCTCCGTTGTAAGCGCTTTTCTCCAATTTCCCGATAGAGCTCAAAAGCATTCGCAGGTGGAACAACGACCTCAGCTTCATCTTTCTGTTTCAAAGCTAAGGCTTCTGAAGGACAGGTGGTGACACACAACCCACATCCAATGCAATAATCTAGGTCAATTTTCGCAACGCCTTCCTCCATAGTTATTGCTCCCATTTGACAGCGATCAAGACAGGTTTCACAACCTGTACAATTGTCTACATCAACTTCAGCAAAATAATTACTAGCCACGATAGAACTGGGCTTAGGGATTTTCTTTAAAGTCGTCAAAATCTCACAACAACAACCACAGCAATTGCAAATTACGAAGCCTTTTTGATCGTTACTGGGACTACAGACAAGACCTGCATCGTGAGCCTGATCAAGAATTTCTAATGCTTCATCAGTAGTAATTTCGTGACCATATCCGTTTTCAATGTAATAGTAAGCGCCAGTAGAGAAGACCATACATACCTCGTCAGGTTTGTCACATTCATTACCAAGAGCCCGTTTTTCGAGACGACAAATGCAAGGAGCAATGGCAATTTTGCTCTGCTGCTTCACAATTTCACGAGCATCTTCATAGGGAAGAACGCCCATCGTGGGAGACAAACTGGCATGTACTGGGACCACTCGGAGTTGAGGTGGGTCAGCAGATGCGACGAGTTCCTCTCGAAGAGCTTCATCCAGATATTGCTCAAAATCCTCAGCCAACTCTTTGGTCATATTTTTAACCTGATGTTCATAGATTCCAATTGCAAACCATTCAGCACGATATGTAGTGATACCCCCTTTTCGTGCCCGGAAAATCAATCCTTTATTGGCTAATTGTTCGAGCATCGGTTCAATTTCTTTCGGGTCTTTGTCAATTTTCTGAGCTATCACTTCTAGGGGTTCAGGAATATATGACAAGTGCATTGCCATTTCTGCTTCTTCTTCGGTGAATAAACGTTTGAGAATGCGTAATTCTACTCCTGACTCCGTTTTGGGAAAACCTACAGGAAGATTATCCAGATGTTCCCGAAGTCGCACATACACATCATCAGTTGCCATATCTATCGCCACGAGTGTGACATAGAAGTAGCATAACTCCTTGAATATCTTATGTTCATGTCACAAACGAGTCAAAGCCACAGTTATCGCATTAGAGTTTATGACCGCAGTTCGAACAATGCCTTGAATCTGGATCCACCACTGACCCACAACTCTCACAAAACTGACTAGCGGACTTCCCAGGAATATACCCCGTTTCACGAGGTAGAGGTTTTGTTTTTTCTAATACTTTGTGTTTTACAACAATGACAGGGAAATGCCACAAGTATAAACCTGCAGACACCGTAGCCCCGAGAAGTCCCATGATGATATCACGGACACCATTCCACCAGAAGTCAGAATATATGCCGATCCAAGGGAAGAAGTTGGCTAGGAATTCTTCAAAAATTTCCCAAGCAAATGCAGCTGCCAATGTGTAAAGAATGGCTGGCAGAATAACAATGAGAATGGGCGGCACAAAGAGGAGGGCTTTTTTACGGGATCGGGTCAAGTTGAAGTTGAGAAGGAATGCACAAATTGCCGCGCCAAAGAGAAAGTGGGGAATCATGTCGAGATAAGCACCTGCGCTATATCCCCCCGTTAGTTGAATCCAGATATGGGACGAAAAGGCGAGGATAAAGAGTATTATTGTAATCAGAACCCAAAGGCGATCAGTTTGAAACCTTGAACGTGTTGTCATTGCTACAATTCCCCGTTCTAGACCCGTGGAATAGGCTCAAAAAGTTGTGGGGTCTAACAATTTTCAGAGTTTTGGAATGGGAATTTCTCCTTCGAAGAAGAAACTATTTTTCCGGACATAATTGATGTAGCGACGAATTTCTTGTTGTTTCGTCTTCTGGGACCATCCAAGGATTTGACCCATCCGTGAAGCGGCTACCGCTGCGATTTTTCCTTGGTATTCGGGTCGGACAGTCCAACTGACTTCCATACGGCGACACAACACATCCTCCAAACGTAAAGGGGCTTCATTGCGTACAACATAGTCTACCTCGCCAACTATCCACGGAGCAACCTCAACGGGATATGCTGGTTCGTCTAGTAATCTTTGAGCCATGTCTGGTTGCTGTGAGGCTTCACGGAGAATAGTGAGTCCTCCTCGTCCATATTGTTGGTAGAGGTGAAGGAGAATATGTGGGTGAAGTTCTGAGTTCTTGATTTCCGGATGGGATTCCCACTCTTCCTTAGTAATAGTAATGGCAAAGGCAATCTTAGTAAGGCCCTTTCGTCCGCTAAATTTGGGTAATTCATGTTGGTGTCTGTTCTTTTTGATGTGATTTACTAGTAAATCCTCTGCCATTTTGCGAAAGGTGGTTAATTTTCCTCCAAGTAGACTATAGAGTCCATCATCTCGTTCTAATACGGTATGTTTCCGTGACACGTCACTTTCGGCTTTCCCCGTTTCGGCTACTAAGGGGCGAAGACCTGCATACGTGCCATGAATATACTTATCATCGATTTTCGCTTCTGGAAAGAGGATTCTGATAGTGTTCCGAAGGTAGTCTGCATCTTCACGGGTGCAATAACTCTCAGCTGGGTCCCCCGAAAAATCGGTATCTGTTGTTCCCACGAGTACCCATTCGTTTCGTCGAATCGCAAAGAAAAAGCGTCTATCATCGATAGAGTTCATAGCAAAAGTGTCATTAATGGGGAAATCCTTTCGGTGATAAACTAAATGAACGCCTTTAGTAGGTCGAAGAATCTTTGCTTCAACTTCTCGATCAAGGGATAGGAGCTCATCAGCCCACACACCTGTTGTGTTGACGACCACTTTCCCTCTGACTAGGAAGGGTTCTGAAGTGAGATTATTTTCGTCAATAGCCTCAACCCCATTAATCTGCTGGCCAGAATCACTGGTAAATCCCACCACACGCAAATAGTTCATAGGAAGAACCTTCCCCTTCCACATCGCCTCCTTGAGAATTTCAATGACAAGCCGTGCATCATCCACATTTGAGTCATACCACATAACAGCGCCTTTCAATCGGGATGTATTCAAGAGGGGTTCTAAGTCATGAATTAAATTGACTTTCTTGGTGCCCTTCCCCTTCTTGTAACTCTTAAAGCCACTGAGAAGATCGTAGAGAAACACGCCTAATCGAACGATGCGATAACTCCAGCTCTTTGGCAACTCAAAATTTTCCAGTTGCCCGGCTTCTAGAATTGGATATAAAAATCGGGTTGGTCGAGTCATATGTGGAAGTCCTTTAGTCCGTAACCAATTCTGTTCGGTGGTTGCTTCCCGAACTAATCCAAATTCAAGTTGAGCGATATACCGGAATCCTCCATGAGCAAGTTTCGTTGACCGACTGGACGTACCAAATGCAAAGTCCCTTTGATCAAGGACAGCCACGCTTAATCCGCGATATGCTGCCTCTAGTGCTACACCTGCACCATTAATACCCCCTCCAATTACGATGACATCCCAGACTTTTTCCTGTAATTCCTGAAGATGCTGTTGACGGTTAATTTGGTTGAAGGCAAGTGTATCAATGTTCTTCGGAGGCATGATGTTGCACCAGTTCTTCATGCCGTATTCTATCTTATTCAGTTTTACCAAAGGACAAAATTATCCGAGTATAAGCGCTCTGAAATTCATTCACAACAAAATACTTTAGTAAAGCGAGGTGGGGAGGAATCTTGTACCCGTTCGAATAGGTCGGGATTGCGAAGAGGTCCTAGGGCTTTGACCGTTCATAGCTTCTACGTCGTCGGATTACGAGAAGGTTTCCCACTTTATAGTCGCAGGTGGACCCAATCCGATGTGGATAGTGCCCTCCTCTCTGGTTTTCTTGCCAGCATGGAACACATGGCTCAACAAGTAGCAGCCCAACACGTTAACGTCGTCAACATGAAGGATCGTCGCTTCTTTTTCCAAATCGACGAAGAAAACGGATTACTCCTTGTCTTTATCACCGATGTTAGCGAAAGTGCAGCGAGGTTCCGTAAATACCTCGGCATCCTTAATACACAATTCGTTAAAATGTTCCAAGAACAACTCGAAATCCTCCACAAAGAAGGCGCAACCGATACAACTCTCTTCAACAACTTTGACGAGTTTATCGATGATTTAGTTCTTACATGGTGGATGGGTGAAACGACTGTTTCTGCTGCAAAAGTCATGGATGTCTTCGAAATCTTCACCCTTTTCTATAACACTCTCCTGCAACGATTCCTCACAGAAGTGTCTCGCCGAACCTACGATAAAGAAATCCAAGTGATCTTCAAGGACAAAACGAAAAAACTTCCTGCTCTCAAAGGAGTCAAGATGGACACATCTGGTGTTGTAACCTACGCCTCAATCGACCCCCAACAAATTAAATACCCCCACTTGCGTCAAGTCCTTTTTGACATCTTCCACGAACTTGTCTTACTCACCCGAAAGACTATGCCAAAACAAACCTACCAATCCCTCGTCTTCAAACACTTCAGCCCACTCATCCGAACGGAACAAGATCGGCTCAAAACCTACTCATTAACAGAAAGAATTGTGTTGGATATCCTATGAGCAATCCTACAGAAAGCACTACTCAACCCATTGCCACGAAACGACCATACACACACATTGCCAAGGCGGTTGTAGTTGGTGACGCTGCAGTGGGAAAAACTAGCCTCCTCGTCCGCTATGTGAAAGGCATCTTCAATCCTACATATATTCTCACTATTGGAGTTGCTTTTCATGTAAAAGACATCATTCTCGGTGAAAACGTGCTAAGAATGCAGATTTGGGACACTGGAGGTCAAGAGCGGTTTGGACCCATTCGCCAACTCTATTATCGTGGAACCAAGGGCGTCTTACTGGTCTATGATCGAGCGAACCGAACTAGCTTCGAAAGAGCCGCATATTGGCTGAAGGAAGTGCGCCGGGGTTGTGGCGATGTTCCAGTAATCTTAGTGGCGAACAAAGCGGATTTGGACGCAGTGGTAAAGCCTGAGGAAGGACAAAAATTTGCCGAAGAACACTCGATCAGTTTCGTCGAAACTAGTGCAAAAACGGATTTGAATACTGATCTGGTCTTTTCAATTTTAGCAGGACAGGTTATCGAGAACGTGGGTTAATACACAATTCTATCAGAAAACGTGTTTCAGCTATTTTTGTAGAAGAGTGAGTGCAGCTGCTAGTGCTCCAAGTTGCGCGGTTAATCGAGTCTGAGCTGACCCAATGATGATAACATCTCCAAGTTGAAGGTTAAACGCAGATAGAATCGTCTTCAACTCTGCTTTTGGAAATTCATAGTCTAATGGCATGGTTATGACATCAAGATTGGTTCCCTGAAAAAACGTAGTAGCACCGGTGGCTCCTGCTTGTTTGGCTGCATCTCGTTGGACGAGCCCGTCAGTAAGATACTGAGCTCGATTCCTAAGATGACAAGCAAAATTTTCCTTATCTACAGTAAAACTACTCGCTGGGACCTCTACGAGGTCGAGAAGGGCTTTGTTAAGTTCACTGCAACATTGGCTTCCTTGTTCTGATAGTTGATGCCCTTGTCGACCCATTGGTTTGATAAGACCACGGTTTCGAAGAAAACGAACGAGAGAACGGATACTCCCATCACCTAATTCTAGCTCTTCTCCAAGCTGATACCTGCCTACTGGACGCTCAGCTTTACAAAAAATGTAAAATGCTGCCAACAAATGCCATGAACGAAATTGCGTGGGAGGTCCTCGTCGCTGTGACAAATCCAGGAGATCAATGATTTCCAGCTGACATCCTTCCCTTTGGCAATTATTTCATTGGTAGCTCACATATCATTATTATTCTTTATCGGTGCGTGCCTCTTGAATTGTAGGTGTCCAATATTGAGTTGCATAGCAATACGTGAAATTGCTGGAGTAAGCAGACCGAAGAGAATACCATTGGTCGTCATATGCAGGACCATAAAAGGCAATCCAGTGAATAATGTGATCACAAAGGGAACAACAAAGGTAATGCTGTACGCCAAGTTCGTAACTAGGTCGTAAAACAGAGTAATTATGACACCAAAAAATGCAGGCCAAAGATACCAGCGTAAGGGGATTTTTCCCCTGGTGGCTGAAAGCTGAAAATTTCGACCTAGTATTCCGCCTACCAAACCAATGAACATAGTACAACCAATTACTGCAAAACCAATAGGCGGGAGAAATGCACCCCAAGGGTTCCACAGTTGGTAAATAGTCATTGCAATAAGACCAGTTAAGATCCCAATCAATGGACCAAAGAGAAAGCCACTGAGAAACACCATTACTGATGACAATTCCACATTAGGAATAGCGGATAAGGCATAATTTCCACCAATGGCTAGTGCCGCTAAAATCGCTATAAGCGCTACATTCACGGCGAGGCTATTCGTCTGGGAAATCTCGTCTTTTCCTGATGTGTTCAACAATATCAATTCCTTACATTTGGACGTCGAATCACTACAAAGGCAACGATTAGGCTGATGAATATGGCTGATAGGAGAATTCCAAAGTAAGTCGTGCCAGTTGGGACTTGAGTAACTCCAACATATTCAACGCCAAGATGATAATCATTCAGGAAGAAGAATTCCGTGTACCCTTCGAGGAGAATGCCTGTTTGTTTATCATAAATTAAAGTGGTGTTTTGATTTCCTGGCGCTGCTTGATGGTAAATGTAACTTTTCGTGGTTGTAGTCGTTAGGATCTCTAATTCTCCTACAAGTAATCCTGAGGCAGCATCAGATGCTCTTTGGTCAACGGTAGCCCAAGTCAGATGTGAAATTAATCCTGGAAACCACGGCCAAATACTGAATGCTAGTTCGGCTGCAATACGAGAATCATTCGTAGGAATTGTGAGGTTTCCTATTATGAAAATCCCATGCACTTCTGCATCAGCAAGCTGATTGATATTAAAGACAATATGCTGATTTTCGGTTGCCTGCCAAAATGCACCTGAACCAAACCCCCATTCTACTACTTCGCTGGTAACATTGTTAATTCGCCATTCTACAGTTTTATTGAAAAATGGTGTAGGTGCAACAGCTGAGGAGTAGGCGAAATCCTGAGCTGGAACCTTTTGAACAGATCCCAATAGCAATACTAAGATGAAAACACAAATTAGGATAATAGGGTTTTTTGAACGCATTCTTTTTTCACCGCATTCGCCGACTAACAAATAGTGCCAAGAAGATAATGAAAATGC
>JAEOSA010000266.1 GCA_016840595.1 Candidatus Hermodarchaeota archaeon
AAATCGACATTCGAGAGGTCTCTCAGATGCAGGCTTTTCTTGACGAAGAAGAGAGAATGCTTCGGGATATGGTTGAAAAAGTCAAAAAAGTTGGAGCTAATGTCGTCCTGTGTCAAAAAGGAATTGATGATGTAGCACAACACTTCATGGCGCAAGAAGGAATTGTCGCAGTTCGTAGAATCAAGGAAAGCGATATGGAGAAGCTTGCCCGTGCAACGGGTGGAAAGCTCATTTCAAACCTTGATGATATTACAAAGAAAGATCTAGGATCTGCTCAATTGTTAGATGAACGAAAAATTGCTGATGACAAGATGGTCTTTGTAGAAGGGGCTAAGAATCCCAAAGCAGTTAGTATTCTCCTTCGAGGAAGCACCGACCTCGTCGTAGACGAAGCTGAAAGGGCATTGCATGACGCTCTCTGCGTTATTCGGAACGTGGTTGAGGATGGTCGTGTGGTTGCAGGTGGCGGTGCTCCGGAAGTTCAGGTTGCTAAACAATTACATGACTACGCTGAAAAACTTCCTGGGCGTGAGCAATTGGCAGTCATAGCATTTGCTGAGGCAATGGAAATCATTCCCAAGACTCTAGCTGAGAACGCTGGCCTTGATCCTATTGATATTCTAGCCGACCTCAAAGCGCGCCATGAGAAGAGTGAAGTCAGTGCAGGTGTTGATGGCCTCAAAGGCAAAGTTGGCGATTTAGCAAAAGCTAACGTCTGGGAACCTCTAGTAGTGAAACGTCAAGCCATCAAGTCAGCGAGTGAAGTATCACAAATGCTTCTTCGCATTGATGACGTCATAGCCTCTAAGGGTATGGCCGGTGGTGGACCCGGCGGTCCACCGGGTGGCGGAGATTTCGAAGATTAAACCACATAATAACAACGAGGCGGAGAATGTGTCAAAAAAGGGACCTGAAATCGGTCCTAAACGAATGACCCGATATGAGAAGTCCCGGGTAGTAGGGGCTCGTGCTCTCCAAATTTCCATGGGTGCCCCAATTCTAGTTCGAATCGGTTCCGATCTTCACGACCCTATTAGAATTGCAGAGGCAGAATTGGAAAAACGAGTGCTCCCCATTACTATTCGACGAAAATTACCCTCCGGGATTTTCGAGGACGTCGCACTCATTGATCTTGTTGATTGACATTCCCCCCTTTTCCCCTCTTTCCTTTTAGAAGGAGGAATCAAAGCATTTTGACTTCTTTTCGTCCGCATTATTAAAACGATAGAAGGAAAAGTTGACGAGTGAACTCCGAATTATTCCCATCGAAACGCTTTTTGCGTTATAAGAACAAGCCATGCATTACAATTAGAAAAAGTATGTTGTAATGGGTGCATTCTAATGAAGCGGTTTCTAACATTTGATGATCTTAAATCAATGAAATATGAGGAAATTGAATCGTTACAAAACCGGAAATTCCGAGCGTTTATCCGTTACCAAGTCTATCCAAACCATCCCTTCTACCGACGTTTGTTCAAAGAACACAACGTCGATCCCTTTGACCTCCAGACACCGACAGACTGGGCTAAATACGGACTTCCCCTTGTGAAAAAATCTGATTACAAGGGGAACCTTCGGGAATTTGTACTTAACCCCCAACAAGTGGAAGGAAAGGATCGTGACCCGGCGGAAGTCATCAAAAACCTTCTTGATTACTATAAAGAAGCAGGTTACAAACAAGAGAGAAGCTATGTATTCAATCGAGGACTCAAAGTCAAACTCCGTATTGGAAAGGAGAAAGCTACACAGGAGCTCTTAGAACACATCAAGTACCAATACTCCCCGCGTTTCTTCTGGTTCTCCTCAGGGCGTGCTTCTGGACTCCCTTCACCCGTATTCTTAACCCATTACGATAACGAACTCATGCTTAACAACATGGCAAAATCAGGGAAAATGGCAATCGACCCCTTTGTCAAAGACGGTTTCGAACTCCGCGCCATGAACCTTTTTCCGTCTGCGCCACACCTTGGTTTTTTCGGTGTCGACGGGGGGTTGCTTCGAATGGCTGATTTTATTGTACGTTCCACTGCCGGGGGTGCGATTTCTACAGATAAGCTAATTCAGTTAGCTGAATTGTTTAAGGTGACAGGATTTGCGGCTATGCCCGGTTATTTACGAAACATTTTCTGTCGTGAAATGTTGACTCATAAGCCAAAATTAGAGAAACGTGGAATCATCTTGTTGGCTGGCGAACGGATCTACGATGTAGTGATTGATGATATCAAAGAATACTTTGCTGAGGTTGGAATGACAGAAACGAGAGTAATTGGGGGCTGGGCAGCAAGTGAAACTAAGATTGGTGTAGCGTGTCAGTGTCAGGAAAAGGGCGGTTATCATAACCTCTCACCTTTAGCCTTTGCCATCCGTTTCGTCAAATTCACAGATGACGCGGGAAATTACGAATTTACCAGCCCAGAAGAAGGCGGTTATATCACCATTTTTCATGTGGATGGTAGGTCGTCTATGTTTGAAGGGTATCTAATGGGTGACCATGTTGATAAGGTGAGTACTGGGAAGTGTCCACATTGTGGACTAGAAATGCCTTGCTTCTTCAATATCTCTCGGGAATCTGAAATTGATGCTCAAATGCAGGTAATGGGAATTGCTGAGGAGAAAATTAAGGGTGCCACTGTCAATCTGACAGCTTTGCGTGAATCACTGTTGGCTATGAAAGAAACTGATGAAGTGCAAATTGTTGTGAGTAAGGTGAAGCCTGATGATCAGTATTCGATGGATGTCCTTTCGTTGAATGTGGTCTTGAAGGCAGGATCAGATAAAACTAAAACGCAAAGAGCGATTCAAAAAATTACGAAGACTGAAACAGAGATTACTCCTGTTATTCATTTCATGGATTTAGAATCGCTCTTAGAGCAGGCGGGCGGGTT
>JAEOSA010000267.1 GCA_016840595.1 Candidatus Hermodarchaeota archaeon
CACCAGCTAACTCAGAAGCTCGGTCGGTCGCCAACGACGGAAGAGCTTGCTCAAGAACTCGATGTGCCTCCGAAGAAAGTTGAAAATATGATCCAGGTGGCACGAAGGCCTCTGTCGTTGGAAACCCCGACCGACGAAGAGGAGGATTCGGTCCTGGGAGATTTCATCGAGGATGAAGAAGCTCCAGCGCCACCTGAGATGGTTACGCAGCATATGCTCAAGGAACATCTACAGGAAGTGCTGCACAATCTGCCGCCTCGCGAGGTACGTATTCTCCAATTGAGGTATGGTCTGTTGGACGGTCAAAACTATACCTTGGAAGAAGTGGGACGAAAAATGGGGGTCACGCGAGAAAGAGTACGACAAATCGAAGCCCAAGCTTTGAGTAGATTGAGGCATCCGGGGCATCGTCGTAAGTTGGTCGATTATCTGCGTGAGTAGTCCATCGAATTCTAAAAAACAGTTTGGTTGAGAAAGAGCCGCCTCACCGCTTATCAGGTGGGGTGGTTTGTTTAATAAAAATCTTTATAGGACCATCGTCAGGAATGCTGACGCCTGTGCCCTAAACTAAACTACTTGGAAGTGGTTCATTTTTATTGCACGAAGTACATTCTAGGACGCAAACAGATTCGGATAATTTATGTTTTGGTCGTATCAAGTTTAGGGATTTATCAGTAGACTAAATACTTGCGTGAATAAAATGATAAGCATATTAATGGGATGGTTATCGATGAAGGCTATCGTTAACATTTTTTTTGGGCTTTCTGAGCAAAGGGTGTAAATTCGGATCGTTCACTCATTTAAGTGACCATGCTTCTATGGATACTTAAGCGAAGGATGGAAAGATGTGGGGCGAATTCCACGAGAAACGTGAACGCCTTCTTCTCTTAATGACGCTCTTGCTAGGACTATCCATTCGACTATGGATTGCCTGGCAGCCGATCTCCACCTTGCTTATGAAAAGCCTGACAGATGATGCATATTATTACTTCATGATTGCCCGTAATACTGTGAAATTAGGGAGTGTAAGTTTTGATGGTATCAACCCTACGAATGGTTTTCATCCACTTTGGTGGATCTTGCTTCTACCCATTTTTGGTTTCCCAGAATCGGTTGGGGATTTCCACGTAAATCTTGCTCTCTCATTAGCATGCTTTCTAGATGTTGTAGCAATTTGGGCGATCATCCAGATTGTCACGACCTTATCGCGACGGACTATCTTGGGGATCGTTGCAGGTCTGATATATGCACTCAATCCGATGGTCATTTTACAAGTCGCTAATGGCCTTGAGACGTCACTAGGAATGGCCACTTTGTGTCTGTATTGGTTAGCTTACCTGCGATGGCTCTCAAAAAGAGGAAATCTAAGTCAGAGTATATTGGTTGGAGTGCTAGCTGGAATTATGTTGCTTGCCAGAACAGATAGCATCTTCTTTTTTGGACTCTCCATGTTGGGTGCCTTGTGGTTCTGGAAGAGATCTCGGACATGGCGTCCTGTTGTCACTGTCTGCAGTGTAGTTTTCGTCATATTAGTGCCTTGGCTTCTTTGGAGTAGGTTGTCCGTGGGAAGCTGGCTGCAAGAGAGTGGAACAGCTGTGCCAATGGCTATCAGAATCCGGTTCGCGCTCGAACAAGGTGGCGGTCTACTTCCGACTCTGAAGGAATCATTTCGTCAACTATTTCATCCAGAGCTATGGCTTCGGGGAGATCCGACGGGTCTACCGTTCTTGCCCGGTGTATTTTTATGGGTTGTCTTGATCATCGGTATTGTCATACGTTGGGTTCGTCGAAGGGATGATCTCGAAGTAGCCGTCATTGTTCCCATGATTGGCGCATCGATGTTATTAACTATTTTTCATGCAGGAATTCGCTGGTATCCACGACCATGGTATTTCATTCCTGCAGCCGCGGCTTTCTCTGTAGGAACAGCTATCCTGGCAACGCAACTTCAGTTAAGTAGAAAATGGATGTTAGCAGGTCTTGGTACTCTTCTGTACTTTGCATTTTCTGCTGCTGTATTCTGGCAGGTTGGATTTTATCCTTGGCAGCGTGAGATGCGTCAAGCGTCTGTTTGGATTGACCAGAATATTCCAAGATCGTCAACAGTGGGGAGTTTTAACGCTGGCATTTATGCATTTTATAGCGGTAAGCGAGTCGTAGGTTTAGATGGGGTAGTCAATCACGCTGCTTTTGAAGCCATTAAATCTCGCGATGTCCTTCATTATCTCCAAATGAATGATATTGAATTCCTGGTTGATTACGATTCCGCGATCAAACGGGAATACGCAGTATTTATGGGACCCGGATATCCTGAAGAACTGAACGAAATTGCCATCCTGGGTGGGCAAGAAGACATGCCATTGGGGCTATTAAGGGCTTATCGAATTGTCCAAGCACCATAGCTATCGTTTGGGGGAATGCTTTCCTTGTCGGATCATGATAAATAAATGTACAAACTATCCTTCGAAAAGTTCTTCAAGCTGGATAAGAACATCTCAACACCTGGTTACGTCCGAGAATCTAGATCCTGAGATTTATGCCTAATAAAGCGCTCGTCGATTAAGACCGTTTTGGAAGGGTTCACAAGTTGAAATTAAAACACAAGCTTAGCCTGCAGATGGATATGAAATGCCTACGAGCAGCTGTGGCAGTTGCAGTCCTTGTTGTGATCATAAAGGCAAGCTTATTGCTTTCTGGTGCTTTTCCCTTCAACGCAGATGAAGCAATTGTTGGTTTGATGGCCCGTCACATCTTGGAAGGACGCTGGCCCGTATTCTTTTATGGGCAGGCTTACATGGGTAGCCTCGACGCTTCACTGGTGGCGTTGGGTTTTACGATATTCGGGCAGAAGGTGATCGTCATCCGGTTGGTCCAGATTTT
>JAEOSA010000053.1 GCA_016840595.1 Candidatus Hermodarchaeota archaeon
CAACGAAGGTTAGCAGCACAGATTCTCAAAGTCGGTGAGAATCGGGTTTGGATTGATCCAAATCGCTTGGATGATGTAGCCATGGCTATCCGGCGTGATGACATCCGACGATTAATCCATGAAGGCGCAATTCGACAGTTACCAATTAAAGGAGTAAGCCGTGCTCGAGCCAAAGAATTATTTGAAAAGCGTAAACGTGGACTCAGGTCAGGACATGGAAGTCGGAAGGGAAAAAGTACGGCGAAGGTTTCTTCGAAAGAACGGTGGATGATTAAGATTCGGGCAATCCGCCGACACCTTAAGAAACTCAGGGCTCGACGCATTATCCGCCCTAGTGACTACCGTCGGTTATATCGGCTTGCGAAAGGTGGAGTGTTTCCTTCCATTCGGCGAGTCGATAATTACATCCAGGAGCATAAAATGAAGAGGCGATAAAAAATGGCAACAGGACCAAGTTATAAAGTTCCGTTTCGTCGACGACGAGAAAGTAAGACTGACTATCACGCAAGACGCCGTATGGTCGGCTCAGGACGACCTCGGTTAGTTGTCAGGAAGACGGGTACTCGAATCATTGTTCAACTAATGGAAGCTCTCCCTGAGGGTGATCGGAGCGTTGCTGCCGCTGATTCACGACAATTGAAGCAGTTTGGTTGGAATGCTGGTATCAAAAACATACCTGCGGCGTATCTAACAGGGTTCTTGGCTGGTCACCGTGCAATCAAAAATGGAGTCACAGCTGCGATTGTGGATATTGGATTGACAACGCCTATTCCTGGATCACGAATCTTCTCCGCTGTGCGGGGTGTAATCGATGCAGGTATTACTATTCCCTGCTCAGATAAGATGTTCCCCGAGGAGAAGCGGATTCGAGGAGAACATATCGCCAATTATGCAAAGGATTTGAGTGACAATCAACCTACGACCTTCAAACGTCAATTTGGAGATATATCGAAAGGACGTGTGGATCTAACAATACTGCCCAATTTGTACGAAACCACGAAAAAGAAAATTTCATCAAAATTCGGTTCTAGGAGGTCAACAACGTGAGTCGAAGTCGACGTCCCCGCCAATTTGTCGTCGAAGAATGGGAGCCTGTCACCAAAGTTGGACATCAGGTAAAGGCGGGAGAGATTACCTCCATTGAGGATCTCTTCCAACTGGCTGTACCAATAAAGGAACCTGAAATTATTGATGTGCTCCTTCCGGACCTCCAAGAAGAAGTCATCGACATTAATCTAGTTCAAAAACAAACTGATGCAGGTGAAAAATCCCGTTTCAAGGCAACTGTGATTGTCGGTAATGAGAACGGGTTTGTTGGAATTGGGGAAAGCAAAGCACCGGAAATCGGACCTGCCATCCGTAAAGCAATTCTTCGAGCAAAACTCAATATTGTCTCAGTTCGCCGAGGTTGTGGAAGTTGGGAATGCGGTTGTCAAGATCCTCATTCGGTTCCCTTTCAAGTAAATGGCAAGACTGGTAGTGTTCGAATTACCCTCTTGCCAGCGCCTAAAGGCGTTGGATTGGTTACAGCTGACACCATCAAAGTGGTCCTGCGGTTGGCTGGAATCCACGACGTTTGGTCACGTACTCGGGGTCATACACGAACAACGTTGAACTTCGCTCGATCAGTCTTTGGTGCGTTGAAAGAAACCAACAGAATCATGACTCCAAGAGATTGGACACGGAGAGAAGAATAAGATGTCAAAAGAATCGAAAGAAGACAATGCACTTTTTGCTGTGGTCCGACTACGTAGTAGTATCGGTCTACGTCAAGAAGCTAAGGAAACCTTGTTACAGTTAAACCTCAGCCGCGTGAACCATGCTGTGATCATCGATAACCGCAGCACCTATCTTGGAATGCTGCAAAAAGCAAAGGATGCGCTAACGTGGGGAGAAATAGATGCACCCACTTTAACCCACCTCCTGAGGAAACGTGGTCGACTTACAGGAGATAAACAGCTTACCGATAATTATGTGGCAAAATACACCAAATACAAAACGATTGATAAGTACGCCGAGGCACTCGTGGCATTACAAGAAGAACTCACGACCCTCCCTAGACTGAAGAAAGTATTTCGTTTGCATCCTCCATCGAAGGGATTTAAAAGGAGCATAAAACGCACTATTCAACAGAAAGGTGAATTGGGATACCGTGGAGCTGATATTAACGGGCTCCTGAAACGGATGTCATAAACTACAATTAACTGAAATGGAAGAAATAAAATTGCCAACTGAGGAAGAAGATCGCAAGAAACGGAAACGCTGGTGGGATGACGATTCCTTCGATATGCAGTTTGAGGCTATTCAACGCATGTTTGAAGAAATGATGAAAATGTTCGCCGATACTAATCCTGAAGATCTGTTTGGTACTGATGCCCAAGACCAATTCGAAGAACTTCTGAAACATCTACAAAAGAATCCAATGGTCTGGGGATTCTCAGCAGCCGTTGGACCCGACGGTAAGATGCGGTTAAACCCCTTTGGCAATCTCAATCCTGAGGGAGGACCGCCTAAGGTGCGGAAGGAACGAGAACCCCTAATTGACGTTATGGAACAAGATGAGGATATCATTATCGTGGCAGAACTTCCCGGTATCACCCGTGATGATCTTCAAGTCAAGGTTTCAGATTATAGCGTGGCAATCCACGTTGATACAGAAGACCGAAAATATGCTAAAGATCTTGATCTTCCAGCACCGGTTGTTCCCAACTCAGCACAAGTTAATTTTAACAATGGAATCTTAGAGATTCAAATTCAAAAGAGGTAGACAAGACGGAGAGAATCATTATGACTGTACGTAAACCCAAACGTGTTCGTCAACGTCGGGGGAGTCGCACTCATGGTTATGGGCGTATTGGACAACATCGAAAAGGCGGTCAACGAGGTGGGAAGGGAAAGACTGGTGGAAAGAAACATGATTGGACTTATGTCACCGCTAAAGACCCTGATCGTTTCGGAAAACACGGCTTTCATCGATATGGAAAACTACGCCAATCCCACAACACCATTAATGTTGGAGACGTCATGCGACAACTCCCACGGTATACATCTGATAAACCTACCACAAAAGATGCCCCAATCGCTATCAATCTAGAAGAACATGGATTCGATAAAGTACTTGGTGCTGGTACAATCTCAATTCCTCTTACAATCACGGCGCCACTTTTCACTCATCGCGCTGCTGAAAAAATCAAAGCCGCAGGGGGGAAAGTAAAGGGAACAATCCAAGAACCTACTACGCACAAGGCGCCCTCACTGAAGGCTAAACCCAAACCTAAACCAAAAGCTGCTGCGAAACCGAAACCGAAAGCGAAACCAAAGACTGCAGCAAAACCAAAACCCAAGTCCACGACCAAAGCAAAATCCTCACCGACGAAGACAAAATCGAAACGAGCGACAGCTACAAAAAGTAAATCAAAGACTTGAACCACAACACAATTAAACCTTCGCACCCTCCGCTCTCATCAATTTTCACAAAAATGAAACAAAAAAACTTGGAATGATATGGGGCTGTTGGCATGAGTCGTTTTCTCAACGCGTTACGTCCACTGATTCGTATCATGCCAGAGGTTAAGGGACCTGACCGAAAGGTTTCATTTCGAGAAAAATTCGCCTGGACTGCAATTATCTTAGTTGTCTACCTCATCATGGCTAATCTGCCCCTGTGGGGCATTAGCCAGGAATTAGGCTTTGATTATTTCTACTGGCTTCGTACCATTCTTGCTTCCACACGTGGTACACTCATGGAGCTTGGTATTGGACCCATCGTAACTGCAGGCCTTATCATGCAGCTCCTCGTCGGCTCACAACTCATCCGTGTGGATATGTCCGATCCCTATCAACGGTCACTCTACACCGGAGCCCAAAAAGTCCTTGCCGTCTTCATGACAGCATTTCAAGCCTTCGCTTACATCTGGGCAGGTGCTTACGGGCAATTGGGAACTGAGCTCCTTCTCACGAGTGCTGTTCTCGTATTTATCCAGCTCATGTTCGCTGGTATCGTCGTCATCCTTATGGATGAGACCGTGCAGAAGGGCTGGGGACTTGGTAGCGGTGTTAGTCTCTTCATCATGGCCAACGTTTGCACACAAATCCTTTGGGGCATGTTCTCCATCCTCCCACCACAGGGTCAGGATATCATAACAGTCCCATCGCAGATCACGTACGGCGGTATCTTCCCCTATCTACTCCAAAACATGGGGGCCTGGGCATCTGTTGGCTGGGACCCCCTTGCAATCTACCAGCCAGTTACAAATGAAACTGGCCATATAGCCAACCTCTTCACCATATGGTTCAGACCTCAGAACCCACGGGCTAGCCTATTTGGAGTCATCACCACCTTCGTCGTCTTTGTTCTCGTTATTTTCATGGAATCCTACCGCGTGAACATCCCTCTCCAATACGCTCGGTACCGCGGATTCCGCGGGCAATACCCCATCAAACTCCTCTACGTTTCCAATATCCCCGTAATCTTCACCCAAGCCCTTTATGCCAACATACTCTTCATCACCCAGATCCTTTGGACTAACCCCGCCTTCGGCCTCTACCTCGCACCCGGGTCTCCGGGAGCCCACCCCTTAGCATTCTGGTTCCAACTAATTGCCAATTACAACCAACCACCAGGCACCAATTATCTCGCACCCAATCCCATCTGTTTTGTCTGGTTTCTAACACCACCCGTTGGAATCCCGGCACTGTTTGGGCAACTCGGATGGCTTCAAGCCACCGGGTATGCCCTGTTCCTGATGCTCTTCTGTGCGGGATTCGCTAGGCTGTGGATTGACGTTTCAGGTATCTCACCACGCGACGTATCACGACAACTAATTGGCGCGGGTATGCAAGTCCCCGGATTCCGCCGTTCACCTGCGGTCATCGAGAAAATCCTTAACCGCTACATCCCTGTTGTAGCTATCCTTGGTGGTCTTCTCATCGGCGCACTCGCAGCTGGCGCAGACCTAATGGGAACGCTAAGCAGTGGTATCGGAATACTACTTGCTGTAGGCATAATGCGTCAATATTTCGAGATTCTTGCTAAGGAGCAGTTAGGTGAGATGCATCCCATGATGCGTGGTATACTTGGAGTAGAGTAGCCTAGCGGTTGTCAAGGTGTGGACATTAAGCAAGCGCGAAAAGCTCTTAAGGTTGAGACCTAGATGAAGCCAGCGTTTTGGTGGAGGCAAATAAATGCAAGTCCGTAAAGTCGTGGTCGTCAGTGGTGTCCCCGGTGTGGGGAAAACAACGGTCGTTACTGATGGGATTCGCAAAGTTGAGGATCGAGTGAACGTGTCGCTCATCACGTATGGGTCGGTGATGTTTGAAATTGCCCAAAAGCGACGTCTTGTTGAAAATCGGGATGATCTTCGAAAACTTCCTGTCAAGAAACAACGTGAAGTACAGAAACTTGCAGGAGAACGAATTGCTGCGATGAGCCGTTCACAAGTGGTGGTTGTGGATACACATACACTAATTCAGACAGCGGATGGTGGCTTTCTCATCGGCTTACCAAAATGGGTAGCTGAAGCGATTCGTCCAGCTTCGATTGTATTAGTGGAAGCGGATCCAGCAAATATCGCGAAACGTCGGGCTAAAGATGCCACACGGACACGAGATGAGGAGTTAATTGACAATATTGCAGCCCATCAGTTGCTCTGTCGTGCCGCTGCGGTGGCTGTGGGTACGTTGACGGGGGCTACCGTCATGATTCTTAAGAACGTAGAGGGTAAAGCTGAGGAAGCAGCAACCGCGTTTGCCGATTTACTCTTGAAGGTGTGATAACTGTGCAATGGAATCCTCTTATTGATTTGGCACTGATATTTCGAAATGCCTTGGGAGCTTGGGCTTATCCACCGTTTTCGGCGCTTGTCGTCATGTTGATTAGTGTAATCATCTCCCTGACCTCGAACCTTGTAAATCGCCGTTTCATTGACTTTGACCGCCTGAAACGTTCTCGCGAAGCAATCAACGAATGGAATGCAATGAAAAAGCAAGCCAAAGAAGTAACTGATCCGAAAACAAAACGGAAACTTGAATTGAAGATTAAGCGTCGGGAACGCTATATTATGAAACTCCAAACTGAGGTCAGTAAACAGTCCTGTATGCCTATGTTAATCACCATTATACCTTTCATGCTAACCTTTACTATTATGAATGGAATCTTTGTTGTCCCCCCAGGACCTGATGCATGGCCTTTCGCGATTTATGGTCCTGTGCTTTACTCTCCTCTGAATTTTGCTTCGGTTCTGGGACCGTTTGGTAACGGTTTTGGTTGGCAACTCTTTCAATGGCCTTGGGGTACAGCAAACATGTACATCCCGCCTGGTGGAATGGGGCTGACTTACATCTATTGGTATATTATTTGCAGTTTCACAATGAATATGGTCATCCAGAAAATCCTTGGAACTAGTATGACGCCCGGAATGGGAACAGGGATGTAATAATTGAAGGTGTTGGCATGCCCATCACAATTGCGGTTAGTGGGTTGCATGGTGCTGGCACTACAACGGTTGCCCAGGGATTAGTTGAAGCTTTCAACCTCCGTTACATTTCTGCTGGTATGATTTTCCGTCAGCTAGCCAAAGAAAAGGGTATAACCTTGGTAGAATTAAGTCAACTTGCAGAAAAAGATTCAACAATTGATCAAGAAATTGACAAACGGACTCAGCGCGAAGCCGAGAAAGGAAATGTCGTTATTGATGCATACATCGCTGGGTGGGTCGCCAGGCGCTCCGCAGATCTTACAATCTATCTCCGGGCTCCCCTCGAAGTGAGGGCACTTCGGATTGCTAATCGAGAAAAACGCGATTATGAAGACACTCTAGCTGAAACCCGAGACCGTGAAGAGAGCGAACAACGTCGATTTCAAGAATTCTACGGCATTAAGGTATCTGATACACGACTCTTTGACCTAATTATTAACACGGAACGTTGGAACGCTGCTGAGACGATAAATATATGTATAGCAGCGGTCAAGGCGTACCTCGCATCCTCCGGAACGACAATCGAATGAAGCTGTCGTGGCAACTCAACGGCTGACCGTCCACCGGTGGAGGTGCAATCTCCATGAG
Source organism: Candidatus Hermodarchaeota archaeon (assembly GCA_016840595.1). The sequence goes on from JAEOSA010000053.1 coordinate 7,065, forward strand.
TTTAGTTGAAGTTGGAAGAGTGTGTGTAAAAACACACGGTCGAGAAATAGGAAAGAAATGTGTTATTGTGGAACGTATCGACAAAAACTTCGTTCTAATTTCGGGACCCCAAGAAGTAACAGGTATTCGTCGACGACGATCAAATGTGGATCATCTCGAAATAACAACGAAGAAACTCGATATTAAAGCTGGAGCGGAAGACAAAGACATCGCGAAGGCAATCACCAGCGCCAAACTTACACCCTTTATGAAAGGGAAAGAAAAGAAGTAATACCGACTCGCCCTTAGGGGCAGAGGAGGCTCTCGGACGTGACAAAACCGCGGCTACCTGCCGACAAACAGCGGAAAATGGTAACGCGCGCCGAAGATACTACAAACCCCGCCTATGGTCGTGTCCCTGGAACACGAACCATTCCTGAATTATTTCAGAATGGTGTAATCAATCTGGATAGCTTGTTTTGAAGGGGTCAATGACCCTTTACAAGCCCAGAAAAACCTCCAGGACCGACCAGCCATGAAGTGGTATCTTGGGTTAAGCGAATCCTAAGCCTTAATCGCGCAGGTCATTCCGGAACATTGGATCCAAAGGTGACCGGTGTATTACCTGTCATGTTAGGAAACGCTACGAAAATTGCCAATGTTCTGCTCAAAGCTGGCAAAGAATATGTTTGCATTATGCGACTCCATCAACAAGAATCCAAAGGTAAAATTCGAAAGGCTGCCGCGGAATTTGTCGGAACCATCTATCAACGTCCTCCCCTCCGCTCTTCCGTCAAACGACGACTCCGCACAAGACAGATTTACTATTTAGACATATTAGAAATCGACGGGCAAGACGTGCTCCTCCGAGTTGGCTGCCAAGCGGGCACCTATATCCGAAAACTATGTGTTTCTCCTTCTTCCTACCTTTTTTTACAAAATGGAGGACTGCATCGAATCTCTGATGTCGTTGACTCAAGCTTAGATGTTACCAATTCCACTCAATTTAATCTGAACACTCTAAAGACGCTTTCTTTGAATCTTAACGAACACAAACTTGTTTCCTCTTCAATAATCGCAGTCCAACGATTACCTGCACCATCTGAAATGGTTAAACTCGAACTCGATTCAGGCATTACCCTCTTCGTTACACCTGACCATGAAATACTAATAGACGATATCAAGGGGCCATTATGGATAGATGCAAAAGACATCGTTCCAGGAAGCTTTCTTTTTAGTCCTCGCGAATTAATCTTAAAATCCATTAGAATTCCATATCTTATCGACTTACTAGATCCCGATTTCCTTTGCATTGGAAACGAACTGAAAAAGCACTGTAAAAAATACCTTTCAAGATCGTATGGCAGTGTAACCAAAGCCTGTCGAATTTTGGGAATAGATCGTCGAATCTTTCTCCAACCAGAACGGGGCATCCGAATAAAATATCTTCGTCAGGTTTGCAGAGAAACTGGGATAGATTGGTTTTCAGTATGCGAATTGAATGAAGCCTTCAAAGGAGAGAAAGGTGCATTTTATTCAGTTACTGATAAGAAACTCAATTCAGAACTTCTTTATTTGCTAGGATTAGTGGCATCTGATGGCAGTGTAGTGCAGGAAAAGAAATGCATTCGACCTACAAGAGTAATTTTTACAAACAAAGAAATCGAACTCATTAAAACATTCATTACACTTGTGAATCGGTTATTTCCTTCAAGTAATATTTCTCAAACTGAGATATCTGGGACAGTTCTTGTAACGGTCAACAATCCAGTTCTTGCAGGGATAGCGAAAGAATTAGGAATTACTAGTCCAAAGAACACCATGAATTTAGAAAATCTATCTTCACTTCCAAAAGATCTTATCTCAAGTTTCTTATCAGGGTATTTTGATGGCGACGGAACGGTTAGTATTAAAGAAAATTCACCTTATACAGAAATCGCATATGACACATCTTATAATCAAGTAGCAGTACAAATAGTTCTACTGCTAAAACGCCTTGGAATCCGTTCAAAGATATTTGTGAGATTGTCTCCTGCCTTCGATAAGAGTGATTCAACCCTGAAATATCATATTGTACTTAAATCACCTTTCGACAAGATTCGCTTTTCCCAATTAATGAAATGCAAACATCTACAGAAGAAGAAAAAGCTTGAGCAATTTGATACGCGGTTTTCACGATACGCCTCGTATGGATCTCAAGACTTAATGCCTCTCTCCTGTGTAGCCCATATTAAGAAAATAATTCAGAAATATGGGCTATCAAAAAATTCCATTTACAGGGGAGGAGCATTTAATAAACTATTATCAGGTCAAAGACCAACAAGGCGGCTTTTATCAAGATTGGTCAAATCCTTACTTGCTTTAGTACCTAAAGACGATTTTGACTTAATAGAATTACAAGGTCAAATAGAGGCGAATTATTTTTTGGATAAAATCAAAGCGATTGAAAAGACCATTCCGGATTTTGATTATGTCTATGATATCACAGTAGATCGCCATCATAATTTTGCATTGAATGGGGCTGCTTTTGTAAGTAATTGTTACGATATTGGTGAGGTTCTAGGCGGAGGAGCGCATATGGCTGAACTCCGCCGCACACGTACTGGACCCTTTAAAGAAGATGCTAATTTTATCTCACTCTATGATTTGGTTGACGCTTTTCATTTTTGGCAGGAAGATAAGGATGACCGTTTCCTTCGTCGTTATATTCGTCCCCTTGAAGAAGGAGTCCAGCATCTTGCGCAGATCATCATACGTGATTCGGCTGTTGATGCTATCTGTCATGGCGCAAATCTTGCTGTAATTGGAGTGTTACAATTACATGCAGATATCAAACCGGGTGACTTCGTCGCCCTCATGACTCAAAAAGGTGAATTGGTCGCGTTAGCGACTGCGCTGCTGTCAACCAAACAGGTTCTAGAAGCTAATTCAGGAATAGTTACTGATACAGCGAGAGTAGTTATGTCTACAGGTACATATCCGACAGCTTGGCGACGAAAATCCTAAACATCTACCTCATGAAGATATTATTTCCAAAATAAGGAGATGGCGCCGCGGACGGGATTCGAACCCGTGCGACCCAGGGGTCACAGGCTGATTGGTTCTCGTGTAGTGATCGAGAATTTCCAGGCCTGCGCCGTAAACCACTTGGCTACCGCGGCTTGGCGTTCATTTCCTGTACAGCCACCTTTAAAGATTTAGCTAAAGCTGTTTTTCTCTGAAGGTCAACTTGGAGATTTGTTATCAGAATTCGGAGTTAGTATGGCAAGTCAAGGCAACACATTTTTAAGCGGTTCTGTATTTCGATTGCCGTAGCTCAGAGCTAGTGCTACTTGAGGTGCTAAATTGTCATCTTCCTATCGACATATCATCCGAATTGCTCGTACCGATATTGACGGTAGCCAGAAACTTGACAGGGCTTTAAGCGCTGTTAAAGGAGTTGG
>JAEOSA010000268.1 GCA_016840595.1 Candidatus Hermodarchaeota archaeon
TGGGATATCGGGCGTGACTACTAAACAAGCTTGTAAAGAGGCATTGTTATCGCTGTTGGCACCAGTCCAACCCCTCGTTCACGGCGACACTATTTTACTCGGTAATCTTGAAATCGAAGTCACTGCCTCCGGCTATGCAAATATCACCATTGATCGACCTCTCGACTTGACCTTTTTTGAAGCCCTCTTCACCCGATGGAAGGACTACTATATTGACGGCACTGAGGCGAGTATCACCGTCAAACCTAGTGAGAATATTTACTTCTATGGTGACGATGGAATACAGGACGTGGCGTTTGGTCCAGAATTTGATCGAGACCTACTCATCACTGTCTTCACATATATTGACCGGAATTTGCCTGGGAAATATCCGGAAATGCGCCGGTGGATAACACTCAACTCCCGGCATTCATGAATTGGTGTCAATCGAAACAACTGTCGCTCCTAGTTAGTACTGTTTTCCGACATATGCTACGACGGTTGCTGGTTTTTCACATAATGGGCATGATCCCCATGGTTTTTCTTGTTCATCAAGTTTGATTCCACGGATGTCGGCACCAGTTGCATCTTTGATTTTCTCTGCACAGGCTAGTCCTTCCATTTCGAGCGTACAAAAGTTGATGCGAGCCACTTTTTGTGACTCCATGATTTCGCATATCTCTTCAAAGGAATTCGCATCTTGAATTGCTCTATCGAAATGTGCTTGGGCACGTTTACGAAGTTCTTCGGTTACAGCCTTACCGTTTTTCTTCACTTCTTTCACTAGCTTCTTATCTGACACTGTTTTGCGGGTTCGGATATCTCGTCGGAAAATGGTTACGGTGTTTTCCTGGACTTCGCGATTGCCAATTTCCAGTCGGAGCGGAACCCCACGCATTTCCCAGTGATAGTACTTATCGCCTGGACGTCGTTCGGTGTTATCAAAGTGTACACGTAATCCAGCTTTTCGAAGTTGAGCTTCAAGTTCTCGACATCGTTCGATGACGACATTCTTTGATCCCTTCTTGGGGATAGGAATTATGACCACTTGTAATGGGGCTAAGATGAAAGGGAGAATTAGGCCGTCATTATCCCCATGCATGATGATCATGGCTCCGTACATGCGGCTAATACCAGGGCCAAAACAGGTCTGGTTAGCATACTGTTCTTGTTCGTTTTCATCGACATATTTGACATCATAGGCACGGGCAAAGTTCTCCCCGAGCATATGTGTTGTCCCATTTTGGATGAATCGACCATTCGGAAGGAGCGATTCTGCGGCTACGGTGTAAACGGCACCTGGAAACTTGTCCCATTGTGGTCGTTTTAACACAATAACTGGCATTGCTAGATGGCCTTCGACGAATGTTTTGGTTATTTCTAGATCCTCTAAGACTTGGGCTTCCGCTTCTTCCACTGTTGCATATACATTATGAGCTTCTATCCAGTAGAATTCACGTCCCCGCAAGAAGGGTCGGGTCATTTTCGTATCATACCGCCAAATCGCTACGCTTTGGTACCGTTTGAAGGGCAAGTCTCGCCAGCTCCGTATCCAAAGAGAGTACAAAGGATACATAGCCGATTCACTCGTTGGTCGAAGAGCCAACGGTTCTTCGAATATTGTATCTGCTCCTGCTCGAGTGCACCAGAATACTTCTGGTGAGAAGCCTTCAACATGTTCAGCTTCTTTGACAAGATTGGATTCGGGGACGAGGGCAGGAAAAATGAGAGGAAGATGACCGTACCGTTCGAGCTCTTCTTCTAAGAGTCGGAACATGATTTTCAAGGTCACGGTCGTCCATGAGCGGAACACCACCAGCCCTTTCACACCGTAACGCTGGTCAGAGAGTTCCGCACGTTTGTTGATTTCAGTGAACCAAGTGGAGAAGTCTTTCACCTTATCATAATGGAAGGTGACAACCTCATCTTGGTCTACGGTTTCTTTCTTTGATTGTTTCTTAGATTTTTTTGTCATGATTTCACCTGCCTTCGCGACCGACCACTCTCTTGACAAATTAATATTGAACATAGAAGGCGTTGAGCAGTAAAAATGGAGTGGGTGGTCTTAATTGGATGGGAGGTAGTTGGGAAAGTGAACACCTGTCATCTGCTCAAACCTCTGTAGAATTGACTTTGTCGGAGTTATAAAAACCCTTCCCTTCACACCGACCATTTTGGCTAGAAGAAGGAGGGTGCACGTTCAAACTCCTGTTTTGGTGGTTTCATCTTCATGGTTTTCGCTGGAGGTAGAACTTCTTCGAGTGAATACTTCCGCGTACCCATATTGAGCTTCTCGGCGTGCTTCGTGACTAGGTAGGGATTCTTGTACGGTCCCCATAGTCTTTGGAACGGATGTAAATCGGCTTTGGGATCCAGATTGGTGTGTCTAAAATAGGATGGAATTTCGCTCTCAATTAAGCCCTTTTCTGCAATCATATCCAAGGTCGATTGATCAACGGCAACAATGTCACGGCTAGCAAGGATGCCAATATGCGGTACGACAGCTGGTTGAATAATTCCCATGCAATCACAGTGGGGAGTGATGTCGATGGCAACGTTGATGAAGAAGCGTTTCTTTTCGTCAAAGGTTTCTAAAATTTTGTTAGCAGCAATGGCCATGAATTCTTGGAAAGCTTCAAACTGTTCAGGACGTAAATCAAGGCAACCCACATCTTTGTCCGCTTCAAGACATTCGTTGCAGTTTCCAACGTGACAGGCGAAGCGCATGATGTTGAGTTTGTGTTTTTCCTTGTCATAGGAGAGGGCGTTGTAGGGGCAGGTTTCGACGAGTTTCTGGGCGTGTTCGGATGAGCATTTCTTGTCATTCCACCAAGGATAGGTGTTCTCGACGCCGTGGATTTTATTCCACCGTGAAGGACCTGAGTAGCCACCTAATGCG
>JAEOSA010000054.1 GCA_016840595.1 Candidatus Hermodarchaeota archaeon
CTTTTTTCAGACCTAATTTCTTCCAGAGGATTTCGAGTTTATCCAACATGGAATTTCGGGGTCCAACCTGTCGGTTGACAAACCAAACATCTGATTCAGACATATGAAACAACTGCCTCCTAAATAATCGATTACCAAGTATTTTGATTCAAATCGTTGTTGCTCTTCCTATTTACTCCTTTTCCCGTTATAACACTAAGATTGAGACGTTACTAGGGCTTTTAAGAAGAAGAAAATGTAGGAATGCTCTAGGTGATATTTTGCTTCGACGTAATATTGCAGCAGTTATACTCGGATTGATTACTGGAACTCTGTTAATCCTTAGTGGCTCCACAAATCCAATCGATTACAGCTCGTACATCCTTTTAGCGTGGAATCTATTGAATCTCCCCCCTCAGTTTTTACCAATCGCGTTAATTGCGAATTCAATCCTTCACTGGCTTGGCTCTTTTGGTGGTTTAACAGTGATTGCTGGCGCACTACTTGTAGCAGCAAAGATTCAACGAATTGGTCGATGGTTTGTTGGTATTGGGGCAGGAATGAGTTTACTGACCCTTGTCTGGAAACTTGCCAGTGAATTTATGGGTCTAGCCCCACTGGGTTCAGCGTTAAGTGTCTTTACTGGCGCAATTGGTGTGGCTGTTGTCCTCGCCATCATTACTGAAGAGTTAATCGTTGTCGAAGGAAAAATCTGAGACCACACAACTAGCCAATATTTTCTTACATTCCATATTCAGTGTGCATTTCCTATTCCACATGGGCATCTTTCTCGGAACCTTTTTGTTAGGTGCCCACGTGTTCTAGCGGTCATGAGGATTCTGTTCTTCTCAGATCTTCATGGCGACCAAGGTGCCATTTCACGAATCAGCCAGCAATTACCGAAAATGGATGCTGCTTTTGGTTTAGGTGATTTTGCAATCTTCGGGAGGGGACTTGACGAAACATTAGAACAACTGGATGTTGGCACCAATGTATACCTGTTGCCCGGAAACCATGATGATGCCAAAGAATTGAAATTAATCTGCAAAGAACATTCCCACTTCACCTATTTTCACGGAGAACATGTAGTATTAGGAACAAAGACTTTTGCCGGACTCGGGGGAGGAACACCTGGGTTACCCTTCGGGTTATCCGAAGAAAAAGTGCAACAGATTCTCAACCGGTTTATGACTCTTGAAAATTTAGTGCTGGTAACCCACACACCCCCATATGGCACAGCGGTGGATAGGGCCTGGAGTGGAGCACATATCGGTTATCATAGTCTCCGCGATTTTGTCACCGAAGTAAAACCACTCGCTGTTTACAGTGGTCATGTCCATGAGGCTGAAGGAACAACCGATTCTTTAGGGACGACTCAGTTATTTTTGGTCGGGAAAGGTGGTTTGGTCCACGACATCTAATGCCCTTACTTGCACACCGTAATTTCAAATGGAACCAATTGTTATGGTCCTATGTCTAGATTTTTATACTCGTTTGAACGTAACGGGGTTAGCTCTCTTGCCCTTCGCAGATATGAGTCGGACTAGAAACGCTAAATGGTGCTTCTAATGTCGACGTTTTCTAGTGCGGGGCAACTGGAGGAGCCAAATATGAGTAATGGAAGCAATACAAGACTTATCGCCATTATCTTCATAGTGATTATCATTGTTGCTGGCGGTGCTATCGCTGCTTGGTGGTTCCTTGTACCCAAGGAAGCTCCACCAAACCCTGATAACGTGGCCATCGTTTTTGCGACTGGTCGACTCGGAGACAAATCATTCAATGACGGCTGCTATCTGGGTGCCGTAGAAGCTGCAAACGATTTTGGCATCACCTTCACCTACGTTGAGCCAGATGAAATTGCGCAATACGAACCCTTCCTCCGCCAATATGCCGCCCACTTACCTTGGGCGGACCCGTATGATGTGATCATCGGTATCGGGTATGACCAAGCAGAAGCCATGATGAATGTGGCTACCGACTATCCAGACCAAAACTTTGCCATCGTAGACATGTTCATTGATCCAGGCACATATCCTAACGTCTCTTCACTGCTCTTTGCTGCTGGTGAGGGCTCCGCACTTGTTGGCGCACTCGCTGGTACCCTGACAGGCGAAGAAAAAATCGGATTTGTAGGTGGAATGGATGTTCCCCTTATCCGCGAATTTGCCGCTGGATACTTCTGGGGTGCAAACTTCAGCCATCCCGCCTTCGCCCTCGACAACGAGACTGGAAGTGCAGCATTTGTACACACCTACGTGAATGACTTTGGCGACCCAGTACTCGGTGAATCACTTGCTGATGGAATGTATGCTGGTGGTGCTGACATCATCTTCTCCGCTGCCGGTAAATCCGGACTCGGTGTCCTTGACTCCGCAGTCAAGACAAATGGCACCCTTGCGTATCCTGTGTGGGCCATCGGAGTTGATATGCCACAGATGTTCCTTGGTTGTCCTGATCCGGACAATCCTGGTCCACCAACGGTCATCTTCACGTCGATGCTGAAACGTGTCGATCTCGGAGTATACTGGGTCATTGAAGCAGCTAGTGATCTTGGTACGCCGTTAACTGGGCTTCAGTTCCACAACCTCGCCAATGGTGGTGTAGGCTGGGAAGATAACGAAACCCTTCTTGGTTGGTCCTGGCCACAAGCTACCCGTGATATGATCGCTGATCTAACGCAGGGTATTATTAACGGCACTTACGTAGTTCCAGTCGACTTTGATTGGTTGGCATAAAATTGAGAGGGCTAACAAGCCCCCTCTCCCCCTTTTTTCTTTGATTTACAAACATTGAGATTATATACTAGAAGAACCGCTAACAGTCCATGTCGTCATTTCGAAAGAAAGGCTGACAATATCAGACTACCTTTGATGGAGGCGTCCTCAATTTACGTCATTGAGCTGGAGAATATCTGGAAGGTCTTTCCTGGCGATGTGCAGGCGAATCGTGATATTACGCTCCGAATCGATGAAGGAGAAGTCCATGGTCTTCTCGGTGAAAACGGAGCGGGTAAAACGACGTTGATGAATGTCCTTTATGGCCTGCTCAATCGAACCTCTGGGACAGTGAAAATTCGCGGAGAAGAAGTGGATTTCAAGTCTCCTCACGATGCTATCCGTCTTGGTATTGGAATGGTGCACCAGCATTTCAAACTCATCCCTACCATGACGGTCGTAGAGAATGTCATTCTGGGTGCTGAACCCCTATATGCAAATCTTACTGCCGATCTCAAGTATTGGAAACCCAGCATAAATCCTGCAATGCCTATGAACTTCCAGAGCGCTGAAGAAAAAATCCTCCATATCGCTGAGGAAAACGGATTGGACATTGATCCCCATACAAAAATCCGGGATCTCTCCGTCGGACTCCAACAGCGAGTAGAAATCATCAAAATTCTTTATCGTGATGCTGACATTCTGATTCTAGATGAGCCCACAGCTGTGTTAACTCCCCAAGAAGTTGATGAGCTCTTTGAAACCCTGGAAACCTTCCGAAAAGAAGGAAAAACAATCATCCTAATCACCCACAAACTTCGAGAACCCATGGCCCTCTGCGACCGAATATCCGTGTTAAGGGACGGTGCGCTTGTGGGAACTGTGAGGAAAGAAGACACCTCCCGTGAACAATTAGCTGAAATGATGGTCGGACGCCCAGTCGTTTTTCGCGTAGCAAAAACTCCTGCAAAACCAACTGACACCGTATTATCAGTCGAGAATCTACATGTACGAGATGATCGAGGACTCCTCGCTGTTCGAGGGATCTCATTTGAAGTAAAGAAAGGTGAAATTCTTGGCCTTGCTGGAGTACATGGGAATGGTCAAGATGAGCTTGTCGAAGCCATTTGGGGACTTCGAAAAGTCGATCAAGGGGATATCTACATTGAAGGGGAAAAAGTGACAAAATATCGACCACGGAAGATGCGAGCAGCGGGAGTCGGTTACATCCCACAAGACCGACAAAAGCGTGGATTAATTTTAGATTTCTCAACAAAAGAAAACCTCATCCTGGGAGGTCAGCATGCGCCCCCTTTCGCAACAGGACCTCGTGGTTTTTTGCTAAACGCCTTGGATATCTCCGATTATTCCAATACCCTTGTCAAAGATTTCGACATTCGATTACGTGATGTCGATGAACCCATATCAACTCTTTCAGGTGGAAACCAACAAAAGGTAGTTGCCGCTCGTGCTATAGGCCCAAATCCCAAACTTCTCCTTGCTTCTCATCCTACTCGCGGGTTAGATGTTGGAGCCACAGAATATATTCATAATGTTCTCATTAGAATGCGGGACCAAGGTGTAGCTATCTTTCTCATCTCCGCTGACCTTGATGAAGTACGAAACGTTTCCGATCGCATTGCTGTCATTTTTCAAGGTGAACTGGTAGCCATTAAAACCCCAGATGAAACCGATGAACGTGAACTAGGTTTACTCATGGCAGGGGAACAAAGTGCTCTACCACCGGAGGAGATAAGACAATGAGTAACCCATCAAAAGACCTCGAAACTGAAATGGGCGAGAGTCCACCAAGGAAAAAAAATAGTTCAATGAGCACAATTCTGGGTTCAATGTGGGAACAGATTCAAGGATTCTTCAAATGGACCAATCTCCGCCGATCATTCATCCAGGTTGGCTGGGCAATTATGTCCATCATCCTTGCTCTTCTAGCCACTTCCCTGATAATGCTTGCTACTGGGTTCAATCCCATTGTAGCATATTCTACTCTACTTGGTGGAGCGCTTCTGCAACCTGATCTCATCCTATGGTATACTACCCCTCTTATTCTGACGGGACTTTCTGTTGCTCTTGCTTTCAGGACAGGGTTGTTCAACATTGGTGCTGAGGGTCAACTGTACATGGGTTCTATGGCTGCAACAGTTGTCGGTTTTATGCTTATAATGCCCATCTTTATCCATCCCCTTCTTGCGTTGCTATTCGGAGCAGCTATTGGTGGATTATGGGCGCTTGTTCCCGGTCTCCTCAAAGCCTATCGTGGAGCACATGAAGTAGTAACAACTATGATGATGACCTATATCGCCACTCTCTTCACCACTTGGTTAGCTGCGGGACCACTACGCGATCCCACTCTGATTCAACCCCAGCCACAAACACCGGCAATTTGGCCATCAGCTGAACTAATCAAGCTGTTTGGTTCATCATACCTTAACTTCGGGTTTATCATTGGCATTCTATGTGTAATTGGCATTTGGGTTCTCTTGAAAAATACCGTTCTCGGATATGAAATGCGGGCAGTAGGTCACAATGAAGCTGCTGCCGAAGCGGCGGGTATCAACCCTAAAAAGATGATTGTTATCTCATTGGTTCTGAGTGGATGTTTAGCAGGACTTGCAGGTGCTGTTGAAATGCTGGGGTACTATCACCGGTTCTTATCAGGTTGGTCCCGGGGTCTCGGATTTGATGGGATCACTGTTGCTGTTTTAGGAGCGAATAGCCCCATGGGTGTCTTCCTTGGTGCATTCTTCTTTGGATTTCTCCGAGCCGGAGCTATACAAATGCAGGTCGTTGGACATGTTCCTGCTGAAATGGTTGATGTCATTCAAGGACTAGTAGTGCTTTTTGTAGCAGCTCCGAAAATCGTTGAATGGCTAGGTAGAAGAGAAATAGCTTGGGCTCAATGGATCCGGAAAGATCCAATGAAATCATTACCCATTTTTCTTGGGTCACTTTTTGCCCTTATAGGCAGTATGATTTCCCTCGCAATGGGCGCTTCAATGTTTGGAACATTAATGGTTCTCGATTTAATTCCTGACCTACCCACACTGATTCTTACAGACCCATTCATGGCAATATATGTGGCTTTACTTGCTTTTGCCATTATCTTTGGCGTCATAGGTTTATTCGTCTTCTATGGGCTACTTAAAACTGAGAAACAAGCTCTATGGGCTTTCTTCCCACTATCTATTCTCTTGATAATCCTAGGCATTGTTAACACCCTATTCTTTGGCGGAACCTTACTGATCCCATTACTAGTCTTAGGAATGCTAGGACTTTTCTTCGCAGGATGGAGCTACCTACTACTTGTTCGTCAAGGGGTGACCTATGGAGGTGAGTTCTAATGCAAATAATTGATGTGCAATTCTGGGGTTGGATCATTAACGCCATGATAGTACTCGGTACTCCATTAGTTCTCGCAGGTATTGGTGGTATGTTTTCTGAACGATCAGGTGTCGTTAATATTGCTCTGGAAGGCATGATGCTCATGGGCGGATGGGCGGCAGTGGCTGCATGCTGGTACACAGATAATCCATGGATTGGAGTTCTCGCCGCACTGATATCTGGACTCATACTCGGTGCTGTTCATGGTCTGATTAGCGTCAAACTTAAAGGAAATCAGATTGTGAGTGGAACTGGAATTATCCTTTTCGCCACAGGTTTCACAACTTTAATGCTCTGGGTCATTTGGGGAACAGCCGGAGCCTCAGATGCAGTGATTCCACTACCTGATATTAGAGTTCCCTTCATTGGTCTTGTCTCACCTCTCATCTTCGTAATGTTTGCTCTAATTCCTGTAAGTTGGTATATTCTATACCGGACATCCTTTGGTCTCCGACTCCGTGCTGCAGGTGAAGACCCGAGTACACTTGACACTGCAGGGATAAATGTTGAAAACTACCGAATGTATGGTGTTATTATCAGTGGTGCGTTAGCCGCACTAGCTGGCGCACAAATGTCGATTGGATTTGGTTCCCGGTTTACTGTCGGAATGACGGCTGGGAACGGATTCTTAGCACTTGCTGCAATGATATTTGGTAATTGGAATCCCATTGGTGTCCTATTTGCTGGATTGTTCTTTGGCTTCCTCCGAGCGATAGCCTACGGAGTGCAATTTGCTCCTGGATGGGATTGGCTTATCGGCTATTCCTCCTTCATCAACATGATTCCCTATGCCGCAGTAATTGTTGCCTTGGGAATTATCCGAAGATCTGTGCCACCCAAAGCCATTGGCGTCCCGTACATCAAAGAAAAGCAACTCTAAGGTTTCCACAGCCAAAAATCACCTCCGAAAGTGACCAGGGAAACGTTTAATCAGGCATTTTACGGTGTATTGTCTACACAGATGTGATGCTATGAGTTCTGATGATGTGTGCCAGGCGTGCGGAAAGATAGTGAAAACGCCGTTGAAATGTTCAGAATGTAATGCCTCATTTCATCGGGGTTGTGTTTTGAAGAAAAAGAAATATGTCTGTCCGCAATGTGGACATACAGCCGACAACTATGAATTACGGTTCGGATAAAGGTACCAATAGTGCAAGCATTCTTTTACAGAGTTTTGAGTTTTTCAGCCGCTTCTTTCATCATGTCCGGAGCTCCCGCCATTCGTGCTGTGGAAAGCACAATGGCCCGGTAACTCCCAAAACGGTCAGGGGGAATATCCAGCTGCTGACAAACATCTGCGATAAATGCGTTCGTGTCACCAACGTACTCTGTATCGATTATAGTCTGGGCAAAGGTCTTGGCACTCGGTGCGATTTTCCGTTCTTTTTCAGGCTCTCCAAAACAGGCTACTACTGCACCCATTTGATCATCGGTTGATATACGGATTTGTACCTCAATTCTTGTGGTGCCCCGCGCTGTTTTCTCAGTAAGTAACCGTGCGACAAAGGTTCGGTCTTCACTACGGGCGATCAAGCCCCCGCTCATGTCTTCTTCACGTGCTTCGAGGCCTAACCGGTCACAAACGCATTTGAATGCCTTCTGAGCAGGGGGAACCGTGGGAAACTCGTAACTAAGTTCTTTCCGCATAATGCACACCTTTCAATCAAATTAATGGCAATAGCAAAGTATTAGGCTCTTAATAAAATATCGCGCCTGTTGTTTGATGAAATAAGGGTGCTGTCTTAAAAACGGAATCTGGTTTAATTCTTTTAAGTCGGGTCCTAGCATAACCACAAGGCTATAAGGCTAATTGCAATCAAAACTGTACACTAAAAATTCACATTTTGGAGTATTGCCTATGAGGCTAACACATTTACAAACACTGCTGATGTTTTCACTCATCGGATTCATGCTATTCTCTTTCGCTATTCCCCTTCCAAGAACCTCAATCAATGTATACGCACAACCACCTTTGGACAAACCTGCTTCCACGTATACTGGAACAGCGACAGTGAACGCCTTTTCTTCACCTGACTCAAGTTTTCTGGTGATTTATGATCTCTTAGAAAGAACAGAAAATGAAATGCAAATTATGGTGTATGCTCTCACGAATTGGTTCCTCATTGAAGCAATCCATGATGCTCTCGCTAGAAATGGCAGTATGGAAATCACCATTATTGTTTCATGGAAGTGGGCGTCACCTGCTGAACGATCCTTAACTAAAGGCGCTTTTTACAATCTCTCCCAAAACGCTGCATTTGGATCAAACCTTCAACTCTTCTATTCAGAGGACACGTACCTAGAATTTTCTCATGCAAAATTCATGATCTTTGATGGCGAGTATCTCGTCGTCGAAAGTGCGAACTGGGCGAAATCCGGAATTCCCCCCGCGTCTAGCGCAGGGAATCGCGAATGGGGTGTCGTAGTCCAACAACCGGATGTTGTCAATTACTTCATGGAAACCTTTGTCCATGATCTCACTCTGGATAATGTTGAACCCTATGTTCCTAACGTCGCCGATGAGGAAGAATTTAGTGACAATATTACCACTGGTTCCTATCCTGCACCCTTTGAGAACCAAACCTTCACCGGATCGATGAGCATACAATGTGTCTTGTCCCCCGATAACGACATTCCGACCATCGTAGCCCTCATTAACTCGGCAACAACCACTCTCGAAGTACAACAGATGTATTCGAAAATGGAATGGGATGGCAATGCCAACCAATTCAATGATGCCATCATCGCTGCAGCACAACGAGGGGTTACTTGCCGAGTGATGTTGGATAACCGTAGTTCCGGCATGCAAGAAGTTGGTGATATGCTTCTCGCGAACGGTGTACAAGTTAGATTCAGCAATCAATCCTATTTTGGATGGACCCATAACAAAGGCGTTATCGTCGACGGCAATAAGGTTCTAATCTCCAGCATTAACTGGAGTTTTGAATCCACACATGAAAATCGGGAAGCTGGTGTCATCATTACCCATACAGGTGTAGCCAACTACTTCACAGAAATCTTCGATTGGGACTGGGATGTTGGTGTAAGCCTCGGTGCACCTACCGAACCAACTCCGATACCAATGGAATACATCATCATAGGAGCAGTAATTACTGTTATTATCATTGTTGGAAGTTTTCTCTGGAATTGGTACAAGAAACGAAGGTAATTTCTCTCATTCAATTGAAATGCTAGGAGAGGCACCGGTTCCCGGCTGCCCTCTCCTAGAATCTCTTCTTTTTGAGAAAAAAGGTCTTTTCAAACGGGCTAATCGTAATAGGGAATATCCCCGCTTAGAAATCTGTAGACGAACCGTTTCAGGGCGGCTTCTCCTTCCTCTGTTCGTCCTGCCCGCCAATGCAGACGACATACATAATCGAGAAGTGGTCGGAGCCGTTGCACTTGATCTGCACGAAGTATGGCAGCATGTTGGCTCCGTGTGCGATGGGGTTGCAGTTCCTGTAAAACCTGCCAAATAATACGATCAGAATCAGTGTGAGATTGTAAGAGTTGTGTCATGCCGAGCTGCCTCCACACTAAAACCGTTTGCCACAAGCCTACTAAAAGGAAGAGAGGGTCACCGATAAGTGAATATCACAATACTATAAGTCCAAGGTCAACACATTCATTTCGCACTCAACAAATGAGGAGGATCCAATTATGCCGCCTCTCCGAACTGTCATTGTGGTAAGCCATACTCACTGGGATCGCGAATGGTATCTACCCTTTGAAGATTTCCGCTGGCAACTCGTTAAAACCGTAGACCAGCTTATTGAATTAATGGAACACAATCCAGAATACAAACATTTCAACCTAGATGGTCAAACAATCATCCTCGACGATTACCTAGAACTGCGACCAACAAACAAAGCCCGACTCAAAAAACTCATTACGAGCAACCGATTGCAAATTGGACCATGGTATGTGCTCGCTGATGAATTTCTTGTCAGCGGTGAGGCTCTCGTCCGCAATCTTCTTTATGGTCATCAAACAGCTAATCAGTTTGGCAAAGTTATGCCAATTGGCTATGTCCCCGATGCCTTTGGTCATATAGCCCAACTACCCCAAATTTTGAAGGGGTTTGACATTGACACAACAGTCTGGTGGCGGGGAATCGAAGACAGCGGAAAATCACTCCCCACTGAATTAAGATGGCGAGCTCCTGATGGCTCCGAAGTGCTCTTAGTCCATTTACGAACCAGCTATTCTACAGCAGCAAATCTTCCCAATTCAGTTGACGCAACCCTAGCTCAGTTATTAATGCCCATGAATCTCCTAGCACTCAATGCTACGAGTTCAGCCATCCTCTTGATGAATGGAAGCGATCATCTTGCACCCCAACTCTTCCTCCCCG
>JAEOSA010000055.1 GCA_016840595.1 Candidatus Hermodarchaeota archaeon
AGAAAAAAGGTAAAGTTTTAAGGACTTCCAAGAAGGTCATTAAAAACCACTACTAATCCTGGTAGGGGTGTTCCCAGATAATGACCATAAAAACATGGAAGAATGAAGAAGGGGATTTCACCCTCGAAGTCGATTACGATAAATGTACAGGGGCTGCCGTCTGCAAAGATGTGTGTCCCTCTGATGTCTTTGAAATTGTCGATGGTAAGGCCACGGCGCCCAACATCGATGCATGTGTCGAGTGCTGTGCATGTGTGCAAAACTGCCCAGAAAATGCCATCACGCATTCAAACTGCTAGTCTTTAAACACCAAGACCGGAACTAATCGTGTCTGAAACTAGGGGAGTGATACGTGTTCTTGTAGGCTTTTAGTTCACAGAACTAACAATGACGTGAAAATATTCCTGTGACATTGAAATGTCCTGCATTGAATATTCGTTCACCTGAATATCGGCAAAATACTATAAAGGAAATTATGTACTGTTTTTTATACTCGCAAGTACGAAGATGATTTGATTAAGGGGATTCGATGTCATCCAAAGATAAGAAAAAAGAAAAAGAAAAGGCATCGAAGGCAACCAAATCGAAAAAGGACAAGAAAGAGAAAGACGACACTCCTGAAGGACAAGCACGACAAATTCTTCGTGATTCCAGTAAAATGGCCCAAGATCTTAATGAAGAAGATCAGCAGTTGGCTAAAGCCGATATTTGTTCTGCTCACGCGTCAATGGAATTATGTGATGAAGCGTTGGCCTTAGCCAAGGGTGTGAATCCCGGTAATCCCCGCTGGCGAGCACTCACAATTGTCGGTAAAGCCTTAGGACGATGTCAAACACACAAGGAAGCTAGCGAACTGGCTTTGAGCTTAAAAGATGAAGAAGATCGCGATTATGTTTTAGATGGAATCGCTAGATCACTTGCCGCCTTGGAAAAGGTTGATGACGCATTAGAAGTCGTTGAGAAAATAGAAAGCAAAACTCGCCGCTTACAATCCCAAGCCGCAGTTGCTGAAGCCCTTGCAATCAAAGGACAAATTACAGCAGCAGTTCAAGTAGCTGAGAAACTTGGAGATACGGAAAAAGCAGGTCGAGTACTAAGTAGTGCCATCGTCACCTTGGCAAAAAACAATCGCATTTCTGATTCACTAAACCTGCTTGATAATATTGAAGATGAAGGGTGGGTACCAGAAGCATTGGGCGAAGTGTGTGCTTCCCTAGTTCGAATGCGTGAACTCCCCAAAGCACTCGAACTGTTCGGCACAGTAAATAACGAAGACCATCAAACCGTTATCCTAGCTCCTCTTGTTGGCGCTCTCGTTGAAGATGGAAAAGAATCCATGGCATTAGCGCTAATCGGAAACATCGATAATCGATATGCCCGGGCAATATTAATCTCCAAAATTGTTGGTGAACTGGTCGAAGCCCAGGAAATCAAGAAAGCGATACAAGTCACAGAACGAATGGATGACGATATTCCACCAGACGCCCTAATCGAAGTAGCTCGCGGCTTGGCAGAATTAGGCGAGATGAAACAAGCTATCCAGATTGCGATGCGCTTGGAAATCAAAGGATCACGAATTGCTGCCCTTACTGAAATTGCCCATGTTCTTACCAGAGCTGAACGGTATCAGGACGCCCTTGACGTCACACGTGAATTAGAACGGAAGAAAGCCCGGAGTGTTGAACAATTAAGAATCGTCAAAGCGATGGCTGAAAACGGACACCCCGACGATGCCCTCACCATTTCCAAAGAAATCGAAACCTCCCTCTATCAGATATACGGGTTAAACCGGGTGGCGGTGGCTATCACCGGACATGTTTTCGAAGAATACGTTTAACTGTCAGACCGGAGGATGCAATTCCTCTCTTACAATACTCGGAACTTCCTCCACTTCTTTTCTTTCAATCCGCTTTGTCTTTCCACTAGCTCGATGGAGAAGTATCAAGAAAATGAGAGCAATAGGCATCAATAACGTGGAAACCATCAACGGTAATGACGCATTATACGCAAAGGCAATGCCCCCAATAATTGGTGTAATGGGTGTGAGAGTCCTTCCAATAAGATAATACGCGGATAAGGAATCTGCGAGTTGAACTTTTGGAATATAATGTGATAATATCGCATTTGTGAGTGAATTTAATCCATAGACGAGACCACGGAACCCATAGACAAAGGGGAGAAATGCTGCATTCGGAATCGCAATCAGGAGCCCATAAAATCCTAATGTCCCTACAATTGGTAATGTTAACGAACCTGTATAAGACCACCGATCTCCAAGCCAACCCAATATGGGACCAATGACAGCTCCACATGCATTCGTAATTGAACCTAGAGCTCCGATCTGTGCTTCAATCAGCCCAAACCGGTCAGAGAGATACAGAGGTACAAAAATCTGGGTAATAAAGACTAAAGTGTTAATCGTGAACCACAGAAGGGTTGAAAAAATGAATATACGGTTCTTGAAAAACGCCCAACTCCGTTTCTGCGTCACATCCGTATTATCCTGTCTTAAATTCGAAATGGGAATGATGAGAAACGAGCTGATTATAAAAAGAATTGCGACAATAAAGAATAAAGTCTGATACCCGAAAAGTTGGATGATGATTCCGCCTAAAACCGGACTTGGTATCCCTCCGATGGCAGTCGATGCAGCCAAAATTGTGAAAGCTTGACCCCTTCTGGACCCCCGTGACAATGCAGAAACATAAGGCCCAATCGGTGCTCCAGCCAATCCGCTGAGACCTTCAAAAAAGGCGCCTATCAGAACTATTTGCCATGTGGGAGCAAACATGTAGATAATCGGTGCAGGAATGATACCAATCCAACCCAGAAACATCGTCCGTTTTGCTCCCAATTTTGCAGTTAACGTTCCACTCAATCCGACAAAGAGCATCATACTCAAGGAAAAGACAGTGGACCAGAAGCCTACTTGGACAGAATTCGCCCCTAACACATCCCGCATAAAGAGTCCAATGAAGTTGACATACAAGAACAGACCAAAAATCCAGATTACATTTGACACCAAAATGAGCCCAAAACTCAGCTTCGGTCGCTGAATTTCCTCCACAGAAGCACTCATCTCGATTCCTCATCATGCCTGGATAATCAGTTCCACACTTCAATAGTGGATAAAAGGCTTCCCCAGCAGCAGAATCGAATCCACAATCAAAACGACGTAAATGATTTGAAAAGAACAAGATGTTGACAGGACAATCTAGTGATTGGCCTTCTTGATTTGGGCATGTAGGCATTCGCGTAATTTCACGAGAAGAGTAGTCCACTGGGGTTGATATTCATCCCAAAATCTCAATCGATGTTCAGTGATTTCCTCATAAAGTCCTATTGTAGGACTTTGTAAGAACTCTCCCAGTCGACGTACCGTGGTTTTAATACTCGACATTTGTGGAAACATACGTTGATCCAAATCTTCTAACAACGCTAAACTATGCGTGACACCAATGAGCAATTGATGGGGGTCAAGGGTGTCAGGAATAAATCCTGCAATGTCTTCAGGTTTGGCCTCAAGGTACGTGACCCACCATTGTTCTGCATTCCCACCATAGGAGAGCATCATTCGAATGGTCGAAAGCTCAGCCTGGCGCACATAATAATCAGCAAGACTACGAGCATCAACAAATCCCTTGAAGGATTTTGTGAGTTCACTCATTAAGTTAATTTTCGCACGAATCTCTTTGATGAATAGTCGCATGGTCTTTGGATCATCGAGAGCTGGATCTTCCATCTGGAGCATACGACGCCATTCGTTAAACATTTCTAAAAGGGCAGCAAGATTTCGCAAGAGATCGCCCTGAGTTGGTGCATTGTATGTAGCAGCCAGAAGTTGTTGCATTTGATTGAGCAAATTCAAGTATTGGACTTCTTTCATTTTGTTGAGTCGTTGTTCTACCAATTCTAATTCCGGGCTTTTTAGACTACTAAGAAAGTCCTCCAGCTCAACAAGTTCTTTCAATAACTGACGAGTCTCTGTTATCAGTTCCATGAAATCTGTCGTTGCATTATTGATCACTAATCGGATATACCCCTCATCCATATTCTGCGTTCGTAGCTCTTCTAAAATCGTCCCCTGGCCTTTCGACAGCTTCCGTAAGTTCTCCTCATCAAAATCCATGTTTCTCAAGAGTTTAAAAAACCAGTCGCGCCACCGATCAATTGTAGTCATGATTCGCTCAATTGCCGATAAGGACGCAAACAGCTTATTCAACCAGAGTTTCTCTGCTCGCGCTAGACGCACAGCCACGGGTTCAGGGCTTTTTTGAAGCTCACCGACTGGAAGCAGAGCCTCCATCTTTGTCACAATATCAGGAGTATATAGGTTCGTGTAGAATTCCTTCACCATTAAAAGGTAGTTTAACAGAGCAGCTTGAACCTCTGCTTCCTCGCTCAGCGTTTCCACAAGAGTACCCCGCCAGAAATGGCTAAAGAATACATTCCTCCAGTCGAATAAGACTCTTTCTTCTACGTTCTCTTTCACGATTTTTGTCGAAGCTTGTCTAATTCACCGGTTTTGCCTTGATGTTTCGTTCGAAGTATTGGAATTAACATTGCAGCAGTCATGACCAGAATAATACCAATCCAGTCAGGAATGGTTATCACCTCGCCGAGGAAAACTAAGGAGAGAATCGCAATCTGAACCAGCATTGTACTGTTGATAATCGTGCTTTCGAGGGCGGTGAGTCGTTGCATCGTCTGATTCCAGAGTGTGAAAGCTAAGGCTGTGTTAACGACTGCAAGCCATACAATGATGATGATACCATTTGGAGAAAGGAAAAACACAGGTGTGGTCAGAAAACCTGCAACAAGCAAGATTATCGCTCCAATCATCATGCTGGTTGCTGTGACAACGAGGGCGGACACTTGTTGAGATCGGTTTATTTCACGTCCAATGATGGCAGAAAAGGCGTTGGCGATCAAACTGATGACCACCACCAAGATACCCACCAAAGAACTTGTGAGAATGTCAATTGGCCAGAAGTACAGAAATGCGCCACACATCGCAATAAAAACGAGGACTATCTGCTTCCAATTGGGTCGCTCATGTAAGAATACAAAGGCAAACATCACAACCAAAATGATTGTAAAGTTCAAAATGAAACTCACAGTCGTGGCTGGAAGGAGCAATAGGCCAACAAACTGAGTACCCATGGTGATCGAATAGTAAACTACGCCGTATAGTACGAATCGGCCCCACCATCGTTTAGATAGCGATTGAATTTCAGTTCGAGGGGATGGAAAAGCCAGGGCTGCAATGACTAGAATGATGGCTGCAACAGTGTATCGGAGTCCAGCAAAAATGAGTGGCGGGATCTCAAGTAATCCAAACTTAATGATGACAAATGATGAGGACCATAGTATCGTGACAAAAAAAGCGGTGGCGATAGCCACCCAGTGATGTCGCTCAAACCGCCTCTCCGTTGAGGAGGGGTCACTAGTTTTTGTCATGATTTAGTCCACACAATATGAGAACACGAATTAAGGACAAGGGCGTAAAAAGCTTCTTATGACAGCCAGGAAATGATGGAACTAAAAATGTTCAGTGAATTTACGCTGGTTTGAGAATATCCACAACCATGTCCTGTAAAGCTCGCTCAAATTGTGGATCAGGATCCATCCCCATCTCTAAATAGGGAATCCCCAAATGCTTCGCCAATTGTTTGGCTTCACGCTTCGTTACTCGACGGCGTTCCCGCGTTTCACGTCGTGTCCCCACTAAAATCGCAGGGACCTCTCCGATAACCCGGCGAACTTCATCCACCCAATCGAGAATACTATCAAATGATGCCCGATCGGTCAAGCTGAACACATAGACAACACCTGCGCCACCGCGGTAAAACTGACGACGTAAATTCGTGAATTTCGGTGAATCCGTGACATTCCAAATCTGCAGTTGCACACGTACAGGATCTAATTCAAATCGTTTTGCACCAAAGGAACTTCCAAGCTTGCGCTGGAAGCCATCAATATAGACGCCATCGGCAACGCCGCACATAATGTCAGTTTTTCCTGCCCCTTCATCTCCGACGAACAAGATTTTCATAGCCCACTTGACATTCGATTGATCCGGTGTTGCACTCATTTGTGGCCAATCCATGGGCTTAACCCTCCGGCGGAATGCAAGGTATTCATCGTTTTTAGGGATACCGCTTAGGAGATGGAATGAAATTCATTTATAGTCACCTCGAAAAACACCCGTATAAAATTTCGGAGACACAATCTTTTTGGAATATTTTTCCATGCAAACCGCAAACAATGGAAAAAAGTGGCAATTTCGCCCCTATCATTAGACTAATAAGGCGCATACAAGCAGGTCATTACAGAGGGAATTGCCGGTAACGCCCACAGCTGGAGATGACAACGGCAATGGCGTTATCACAACGAAACCGTCTTCTTCTCTTCACAGTCCTAATCATCGGCTTGCTAATCTGTACCAGCATATTGTTCACAAATAAACCCAATACAGTACTAGCAGAATGGTCTTATCCTGATGGGTATGATCCCCATGGCGGGTACCTTGACCGCGTAACGTTCGTAGTTTACTCCCCCGAAGATGAACAGCTGGGACTCCAAGCACTCCAAGCGAACATTATCTATGCGTGGGATGAACAATTCCCAGCTGACAACCTCGTCGAGTTCCAGGCGACAGCTGGTGTGGAAGTGACCACTGAGCCTGGTGACTTCTACAGGCTTTTCAATTTAAACTGCGACCGCTTTCCCACAAACATCACAGGATACCGACGAGCCATAGCATACGCTCTGGACAAAGCTGCAGTTGTGCAAGCCTCCACCGGAGGTTTAGCTTTTCTACAAGACTGTGCCATTCCAATTGCTCTGGGCAACTGGACCTATGAAGGTGAGTTAATCGAAACTTACTATTCGAAAAACATCATCGCTGCTAATGCCTCTTTAGACGCTGCTGGATTCCGGGACTTAGATGGAAATGGCTGGCGGGACTATGACGCTGATAATAGCACCACGTTAAGTCCTGGAGATGTTCTCGATGAGGATTTTATAATTGATTTGTATCATACCGCAGGCCATGCACCCTCAGGGAATGCCGTGGAAATTGCCTGTCAGGGCCTAAATCAATGTGGGATTATGGCTGAGGTGGCTCCCCAGGATTTCTACATAATGTATGACATGATTACCGATTACGATTATTGGTTGTCGTGCTTCAGTTTTACAAACATGGTTTCTGCTGATTTGTTATATGATCTATTTCACAGCTCCACCAGGAATAATCAATGGTACTTCGGAAGCTGGAGTAATGCTACCTATGATGCAGCGGCAGAAGCATTGATGAGGGCGTCAACAGAATCTGAGGCGAACGAGTGGGCGTGGAAATGCCAAGAGATACTCTGGTATGAACAGCCGATGATTGTCTGTTATAATGACATCTACACCCGTGCCTACCGTACCGACATCTGGGAAGGCTACATCAATATGCGAGGTCGAAACCGGATCACTAATGGCTACAGCTTAGTCCACATCAAGCTCAAGGAAGAGGCGGGAGGACCCTTCGGGTGCTATCCAACCGAATACATCATGAGTTTAAATGAAGGACTAGATACAACCAACTGGCTGATGAGCAACTCCAAGCACACTAGTAAAGTATTCCAACTCGTGTACGAAGAATTAACAACAATTTCCCCCTACGACTGGACACACCAGCCTTCCCTAGCATATGCATGGGAAACACACGCTACTAATGCATCAGGAGATATTCAAGAAGGAGAGAAGTACACTTTCCACCTCTATGAGAATGCCACCTGGCATGATGGAAAACCACTCACCGCAACAGATGTGGCCTTCAGTTTAACACTGGCATTACAAGATCCCTACAACGCGCAGAACTACCAAAACGTCTACAAAACCAATATCATTGATTCCCATACAATCGAAATTTACACGAACACAACCGGTTACCTCGAATGGACACGAGCAACTGGATTCACAGTTTATCCGACCCACATTTGGTCTACTCATCCAAATATTACAATGTGGCAACCAAGCGTTGAAGAGCTGGTCGGTTCAGGACCCTATGTGTGTAGTGCCCATGTTCCCAGACAATATGTTGTATTAGAGCGTCATCATGCGTGGCATTTCGCTGTTCCGCAACCGCCACGTACTTCTTGCTGGTATCCACCCCCTCCTCCGCCGCCCCCTTTAGGAATTTTTGTGTATGTTATCATAATTGAGATTTGTATTTTAGTATATTTTCTTAATCGACGCAAAAAGAAATCCCCCAAGGTTGAATGGTAAACATCATCCTTAGAAAAAAGGATCAGTACATCTATTTCGGTTTATAGCGATGGGGTTCGGTGAAAAAATCCATGGCACGGGTGAAAGTGTGGGCAGTTCCGGAGTGGGCAACGCCTTCGGGGATGTAATAGGAATCTCCCGGTGTTAGTTCGTGAACCTCGTCGCCGATTGTGAGGCTGAATGCTCCTTCGATAAGGATTCCCCATTGGGCTTTGTGAGAATGGGGGGGAATAGTGACACCGGGTTGAATTTCAAAGAAGACGATTTGGAAGGTGTCGCCTTGGGCGAGCCATCCTTTTACCCCCTCAATTGGTAGATCTACTTGAGGGAGTAGTTTGAAAAAGTCAGGATAGGGTTCTATCTTCATAGGCTAGTCACCAGTGATTTATCTTGATATCATTTTTCATATCACACTTATTTCGTTTTATCTTCTCGCATTGAATCAAAGTAGGATATTGGACCGGGTACATCAGGATCGATGATGACATCGATGACGGATGGACGATTGTTTTTCATTGCTGCTTTGAGTGCTGGTGTGATTTCATCAGGGGTTTTTATTCGTTGTCCGGAGCATTTGAGGGTTTCAGCAAGCTGACCGAAATTGATATCGAGGAAGTCACATTCGACGGCTTTCTCATAGAAGGTTCGCTCATAGTGTTTTTGGAATCCTAGCATGCGATTGTTCAAAACGATGACAGTCACTGGGATTTCATATCGAGCTGCGGTTTCCAGATCCGAATATGAATAGCCAAAACCACCGTCACCTGTGATGCAAATTACCGGTTTCGTTGGTGCAGCTAGTTTTGCACCCAAAGCTAATGGTAATCCAGGTCCTATGATCCCTAAGCCTCGTGGACCAATAAACCGTCGTCCGGGATTGGCGAATTCGATATGGCTGAGGACCCAAAGCGAGCTATAGCTCGCATCCGTAACCACAATGGTGTCAGAATCAATGAAGGTCTGTAATTCTTTCATGAGGCGTTGTGGGTTAATGGGAGTTGTTGTTGAATTGCTCTCTGATGCGATGAACTCTCGCCATTCTTGTGTTAATTGAGCGATTTTCTTTGTGCGGGTTGTTTTTTTGCGCTGTTTTGGAAGTCTTTCCTTGATTATCGCTACTAATTGGGCTAGAGCTATTTTTGCGTCAGCTACGATTCCTAAGGTTGTGGTATAATTTCGTCCGATTTCTTCCGGATCAATATCGATGTGGATTATGGTTGAATCATGTGATGGGATAGTCCAATTTGTGGTGTCTACTTGATCGGTTTGCGTTCCGATGAAAAGCACAACATCCGATTCTGCGACAATCTTGTTGGCAACTTGTCCACGCCCTGTTGTTCCACTGGTGTATGTTCCCATCACTCCAACGGCGAGATAATGTGTATCAGGAATTGCTCCTTTGCCTAGCATTGTCGTTGCTACAGGCATAGCTATAGTTTCAGCTAGTTCAATGAGTTCTGTCCATGCTTGTGATTGGATGACTCCCCCACCAGCAACAACACAGGGCTTTTGTGCCTTGAGAAGAAGATTCGCAGCTTTCGAAATTCGGTCTGGTTCAGCAGCTATTCGAATGGCAGGGACAGAACCAAATTCCAGTTCTGCTTTCAGATTCACAGAAGTCTTTTTCTCTATTTCATTTTTTAGTGCATTATAAGTTAGGTTTAGTACCACAGGACCGGGTTTACCAGTTGTGGCGATTCTGAATGCTTTTCGAAGCATTTCAGGAACTTGATCAGGCGTTTCTACACGTGTCACCCATTTTGTCACAGGTTTTAGAAGCGAGACTTGATCAAGTTCTTGAATGGCATGTTTGCCCACGAGTTCTAAATCCACGGCGGAAACGAGTCCGATCACAGGAATACAGGAGACATAGGCTTCAGCTAGACCGGTTATGAGATTTGTGACGCCCGGTCCATGTATAGCTGTACAGATTCCTGGTCTGTAGGTAACGCGAGCATACCCATCAGCCATATGTGCAGCTGTCCGTTCGTCATGTACGGTAATTGGACGAATATCGTCTCGGTTTAATTCCTTATAGAGGCTCTCCGGTGAATCCATTCCAAAAAGGTATTTCACTCCATACCCTTTAAGAAGTTGGTATAGCGCTTTAGCACCCTTCATGGCTTTGACTGTATATCGCTTCCTTAAATATGTTGAAA
>JAEOSA010000056.1 GCA_016840595.1 Candidatus Hermodarchaeota archaeon
CGACTGTGACAAAGATACCCAAATACAGGATATGAAGCCAAAACGCTGGATCAGCCATTATGGGAAGGGTCCAAAATTGTTCTGTAAGTGCTGCACCAAAAAAGAGCATTGTACCAAAGAAAATACCAATCGCAGTAGTTTCCAAGGATGAGTACCGAGTCATCACCTTTTTTCCTAGAACAGAGTAGAGCCCCCAAGTTAACATCCCACACAAAAGAATGAGGTTTCCAATCAAATAGTCCAGTCGAAATTCAAGGAAGGATTGGACTCCCACGACGAAGAAAATACCGAGAAAACTGAAAAGAAATCCTATGTATCTCCATTTCGGGGCTAGGCGTTCATTTAACAGCAGAAACGCCAGGAGACTTACTGTGATAGGATTGACTCCTGCGATAATCGATCCCTGAGCTGACGTGGTGAACTGCATCCCTACCAAGAAGAGAATACCGTACCCCAATACACCGACTACTCCCAAGGCAAAAAACAGACCAATATCACGTCGAGTATAGGATTGGATATTTTCTCGATGGGTTGCGAGTAAAATAGGAATGAAGATCAGACTTGCTGTCAAGAAACGGAAGAATCCCACGGTCATCGGTGGAGCATTTGAGACAACGATTTTCACGGAAACCCAGCTTCCCCCCCAAAACACCATGGCTAGGATGAGCAGAATATAGTATTTCCATGAACCGAGTTTCATGCCCAAATGGCTCCTTCTGTGAGCAACTTCTCTACATGAACGCGGGTAAAAATGCTGGGATTGGATAAGGTCTAACGCACTCAAGGAACCAATCTAGTCAAATGGATTTACAATATCGAAGAGTAGTGTTTGCTGAGTTGCTGGGTAACGACGAACTCGTGGTGTAACCGTGCTCCGTTGAAGCCAGGGACGACTTGGGTGTTTCTCCAAAGTAAATGTCTCAACATTGTGTTTGCGGGAATGGTGTATCAGGACATGGAATCGGTGGCGTGCAGTTTGACCCAAGCGGAGGGGTGGCTTTGTAAGGCGTTTAGGTGCATCTGCGCTTACCACAACTGCGATTTGCTGTGTGAAAGCAAGTTGTTTCAGGTGTGTAGCAAGTTGGGCGCGACGAAAGACACGGGGATCAGGAGGGGCTCTAGGAGATTGTGAAATGGGTTGTCCTTCCTCTTCTTCTTGAACGAGGTGCATGAGCCCGTTGACGAACAGAATTGGGGCTCTATGTTCTTGAACAGCATTGACTGCATCATCAAGTAGAGAAAGCAACTGATCGGTTGTGAAGGCTCGAGCCACATGAAGGCGATTCAAGTATCTTGCCGGTGGTGTCTGTTGTGAGGTTGTCCGAAGGTGACTAATGATGGTGTCCGGGCGGATGCCGTTGTTGGCATCTATGACCGCTACTCCATGATCAGGGGAGATTTGTTCCAGTGCACTAGCTACTGATTGTTGAAGCATTTGTGTACAGTGCGGGCTACCGTACAGCAAGTAGCTAAGCCCTGGTTCAAAGCCGCCTTCCAATAGATCATCGAGGATAGTGATACCAGTGGAACATTTCGCTTTCTGGCTTTGTTGTGCCATAGAGAACGCGGTTTGAAACATGGCATCATCCTTCCCGGTGTAAAGGTTGGAGGAAACACAGTCCACGGTGGAACGCGACTATGGATTGTTAGACAAAAACCCTCAAATAGTCCACAATCCCCAATGCATTCAGGTGTGATGGTTTCGTATGGCGTATGAAGCGAGTGCACAGTTCTACGATCTCTTTACTCTTGGTAAAGAAGAGGAACAGGCTTTTTATCAGCTCCTTGCTCAAGAGGTGGGGTCACCGGCATTAGAATTAGGCGTCGGAACTGGTGTCTTTGCCTTCCATTTAGCTGAAGATGGTATCACGGTGGTAGGGCTCGAAAAGTCCCGGGAGATGCTTCAGGAAGCCCGGAAAAAACTGCAAAAAGCCCCACCCGAAATTGCCAAACGACTTCTTTTCATTGCGGGGGATATGAGTGACTTTTCACTCAATCAGCAATTTCGATTTATCTATGTCCCGTCGGGGAGTTTCCAATACCTTACAACCCGTAAAGCGCAGTTGGGCTGTCTCAAAAGTGTGAAAGCCCATTTACACTCCGAAGGCTCTTTTGTCTTTGACATTTGGGTAGGTGAATCAGATCCAACTGGCACATGGCGACGACTGGAAACCGTTTCCCTCCCCAAAGGTGGCGCTGTAACCCGTTCAATCTCAACCCGTGTTCAAGAATCAAAGGAAATTATCGATACTGTACTCCGGTTCGATGTCCATGACAAAGCAGGACGTATCACCGACACCTTTTATGACTGGTCACAACTTGCCGTCATGACAGTCGAGGATGTGAAGTTTCTGTTAGCTGAGAATCATTTCCAAGTGGAAACTATCTATTCATCCTTCACCCGCGCCCCTTGGACCCCAGAGGCTGAAAGAGCAATTTTTGTCTCAGAACCCATCTAAGTCGTCAATATCTATTTTCCATTCAGACTAATACAATCTCCAGTGTATTCTAGGCATGGTTTTCGTCGGTCAAGGTGGCTTTTATGTAATAATTCCTATTCATAATTCGAATGGTGGGTGTTATCCATGTCTGCCGTTTCAACTGCCTTCAATGTCAATCGAGTAAAACGCCAACTGGAAGTATGGTTAGGTAAAGAGAATGTATCTGACGCAGAAGTAGACAAAATAAACTATTCACGAGATGCATGGCCTCTCCGCCTGATACGATTGGGACGGTTAATCATCGAGGCTAAACCGGATTTGATAGTCTGGCCACAAACTGTTGATCAAATTCAAAAAATTGTCAGACTCGCCAACCAGGAATCTATTCCGATAATTCCTGTTTCTGGTGCAGGTGGGGTTGTTGGTGGGATATTAGCCACAACTGGTGGAATCATTGTTGATGTCAAGAAAATGAACCGTGTGCTATCTCTTGATGAAGAATCATTCACCGTGACAGCTGAACCTGGTATTTTGGGCATTGAGCTAGAAGAATATTTAGAGGTACGTGGGTACACTACCGGGCATCTTCCCTCCTCCATCTATAGCTCTGCTCTAGGCGGGTTCGCGGCTGCCCGGTCAGCCGGTGTTCTTTCATCTAAGTATGGGAAAATCGAAGATATGATTACTGGATTAGAAGTCGTGCTTCCTACTGGTGAGCTTCTTCGGACGAAGGCTGTGCCTCGATCCTCAATGGGGCCCGATATCAAACAACTTTTCATCGGTTCTGAAGGAACCTATGGTATTATCTCTGAACTCACACTGCGAATTACTCCAACACCCGAAACGACCCAGTTTGCTTCCTTTCTCTTTCCCGACTTACATGCAGGGATGAATGCTGTTAAACAGGTATTTCGGCAAGACCTGAAACCTGCGCTTATCCGTCTTTACGATGAAAACGAAACGCGTTTTGTGCTCAGCCGGTTCACACCACCTTCAGACGGCGCTTGCGTCCTGAACTTCATTTATCGGGCAACAAAAGAATTAGTTCGACTGGAAAAACGCGGGGTAACCAAGATCTGTTTAGAAGGAGGCGCTGAGGATTTAGGACCGGCGCCTTCAAAGCACTGGTGGAACAACCGTTTCGATCTCTATTATCCTTCGAGCATGAACATGGGTCCAGGCATGCTTTATGATGTTTTAGATGTGGCTTCTAGCTATACCAATTTAGAGAAGATGTACTGGGAGATGCGGAAAGCCATCGAAGCCTTCGGAGTCGGCACCATGAGTCACTTCTCCCACTTCTACCCTGACGGTGGTAATATCTATGTCATCTTCGTCGGTCACGCTAGCTCACCAGAAGAAGTCGAGACAAAATACCAACAAATCTGGGATGCCGGTTTAGAAGCTGCACATCGTGCAGGTGGCACACTCAGCCATCAACATGGCGTTGGGCTTCTCAAAGCCCCCTGGATGTCAATCGAACATGGTGAAACAGGCTTTGCACTTCTACAAGCCATCAAACAGTATTTGGATCCAAATAACATCATGAACCCCGGTAAATTGGGATTAGGGAATGAAACATCGAAATTTCCTAAAGAGGGGGATTCACAATGACATCACTCAATTCATCCGACCTATCAAACACGTTGGATGATTTCGCTAAAATTAGTCGCCTATGTAGTCTCTGCAGCCGTATGTGCCGCCATTCCTGCCCCACTCATTTGGTTACTCGTTCTGATGCCTGCAGTCCAGTTGGTCGAGCACTTATCATTGAACTGTACCGGGGAGGAATAAGTGCCCTCACCGAAGCAGCGGTTAATCGTTTGTATCAATGCAATCTCTGTGGGGCATGCAAGGCATGGTGTATGCCGCGCCATGAACTTCCACGCATCATCGAACTTAGCCGCGAACGCGTAGTAGCTGAACACCGTGCCCCTTCTGGAACTTTAGAGCTCGATAAGAACGCTAGTGAATTCTTCAACGTCTATGGCGAAACACATAATGAGCGGTTTGCGAAACTTCAAAGAATCTTAAAGAAACAAACATCCACAGCCGAGATTGCCTATTTTGTTGGATGTACTACAGCATACAGGCATCCAGAAATCGCTTCAGCAACTCATACAGTGCTAGCTAGGCTAGGAATCGATTTCACCCTTCTCAATGGAGAGTACAATGAAGTCTGTTGTGGATCACCCCTTATCCGCGCCGGGTTCACCGACAGCGCCAAATCCTTGGCCGAACAAAACGTTAAAGCTATCAAAGAATCCGGTGCAAAGACTATACTCACAACTTGCCCCGGGTGCGCTAGAACTCTCAAACTCGACTATCCACAACTAGGTTTACACCTACCCAAGAAAGTCAGAGTACTTCACATCACGGAATTTTTAGTTAGACATCGGAAAAAACTCGCTCCACTGATGAAATCCCCTTTGCTGACAAAGCAGACTGGTATACCTTTAACAATGACATACCATGATCCCTGCCATTTAGGGCGAGAACTTGGGATTTACGAACCACCTCGACAGCTCCTCAAACTCATCCCAGGAGCCGACCTCATAGAATTTCCTCATAACCGGGAATATGCCGATTGTTGCGGTGGAGGTGGCGCCTTACCCAAAACCTTTCCAGATCTGGCTGAGGAAATTACTCGGACACGACTAGCTAATACACCGTCAACTTCGAACTCATACTTGGTTTCAGCTTGTCCGAACTGTAAACTCCACTTTACAGAAACCCAGAATCGGGCAAAGGAGACTGATCTCAAGATTTTGGATCTTATAGAATTGCTTGCGCAGGTGCTCAAGGATAGAAGGTAACAAAGAACCACCAGAGAAACGCAGCAAAGAAGATTAAGGCAATGGCATTACCGATTAGCCATCCTCTTTCATACTTTTCAGGGATTCTTGTGATGTTTCCAGGTGCTGATGTTTGATTTTTCTCAATATAGGCAAAGGCTTCCAACGGATTTTTCATGAATCGATTGAGTACTGAGCGAGAGCTTGGAAGTAGATCGAGGAGCAAGTGTAGGGCACATCCCAGTAAGAAGATGACGATGAAATAGCGATCAACCTCCATCCATAACCCAGGAACAATGAGTATCGGAAAGAAGAAGATACCAACAATTAGGAGTGGCGCTAAGATACTATGAGTAATGACAGACCGATGTCCGAGAAGGGGTTTCCAGTGAATATCAAAATCTGGAAAGATTCCACCAACCCAGGCGACGAAGACAAACCAGAGAGAAAGGTATGCTGGGAATACGATAAAGGTCAACTGAGCAAGGAAGTAAATGGCTAACCAACTCACAAAATATACAATCGTTGTAATGAAGACATGGTCCCAACCATTCACAGGTTATCACCGGTCACTTCCGGAAATGAACTTCCCTAAAAGGCTTAGCATTTTTCCCGGAATACTGCCATTCACTAATCTTTGGTCTCTAATTGTTCTGCAATAATTCTAACCGCACTAAACCCGATGCTATTGAATGCTTCTGCATATTGGCAATTTCTAGGTTTGCCAATTTTTTGTGCTTCCGTCGTAATCCACTCGCGAATGAAGTCTTTCCGCGTTGTCCCTTTACTGATTGGAACATCATTTCCTGTATGCAAAGAGCGATTCTGCGTTTCCTCGAATATCATTTGCATTTGACTCTCATATTGTTCTAAGGCTAGTAGTTTCGTTTCTAAGGACGCAGTAATGTCAACATAGGTATTCGGGTTCGAAGACTCCCAACCAAAGAATCGATTCACATAATGCAGTTTTTGTCCATCTGCTAGCTGTTCAGGAAACACCAAGGGCAGGTGACAATTCAAGCAGGCTTCATAGATCGTTCGGCTTGTAGCTTGATGATCAGGATGGGGATCATAGGGAATATGAGGGTCAAAACTAAACACTATATCCGGTTGGACGCGACGGATGATTTCTGTATACTGCTGACGCAGTTCTAGCCCCGGCTGCAGTTCACCATCCGGAATTCCTAGGAAGATCACCTCACTGATTCCTAACACATCCGCTGCTCGTAGTGATTCCCGTTTTTGAACTTCAATCATTTTTTCACGAGTCATCGAACGGTCTAAAGTGCCCTTTTCACCATACGTCGAACAAAGATTAACTAGGATGTGCCCCTCCTCAGCTAGCCTTGCTAAAGTCCCACCAGCAAAGATTGCGGCATCGTCGGGATGTGCTTCCACTATAAGAATCGTTGCAGGTTTCTTGACATGGGGGAGAACTTGTGATGTCATCGATATCAATCTAAGACTAGCCTTCATCAGTCTTCAAAGGCTTTTCCTCTCCAGTGTTTTTCTTCATCATATTTCTCCGGGCTCTAAGGAATAATGGAATTGCAGCAAGACTTCCAAGAATTCCAACAATCAAAGCAATTGTTACAGGTGGCAATGCGGCAAGATAGGGATTGTCAGTCAAGGCGAGGATACTCGCATACAAGAACCCTCCAATAATCGGTCCCGTCGCCCGTCCTAAGCTTCCAGACATTGATAATAATCCCATAACTCGACCTCGTTCAGTTGGAGGAGCTGCCTCCGCTGCAACAGCTGCCGTAGAGGGCAACGCCATCGCACCACCCAATCCCAAGAAAACTGCGACGAGATAGAATTGAAGGGTTGTTGTGGCAATAATGGCGAGAAACAACCCAAATGCTGTCACAAAGCCAGAAAAAACCATCGGACTACCATGTCCTATTCGATCGGCAAGCCGTCCGAACACTAATTGAGAAATTGCATTAGTAATCGCAAAGCAGAAAAAAAATAGACCTAGCTCTAGGGGTGTTAATCCGAAAGTTCGTTGATCAGTTGTGTAAATGGCAAACATGGGTTCTACTGTGGCAATCGAAAGGATACGGGTGAACCTCACAATCATGGCAACCACAAGCAGCAGCCCACCAGTGAGTAGTACATTCCAGTAGGCTTTGAGAGCGAGAGAGAATCTGTTCCACCACGGTTGACGAAGCTGCTCGTGGAGAATCTCTTCTTTGGACCGAGTACGTGGTGGTTCGCGGATGAAAAGGGCACTTAGAAGCAGGGCAACGAAGGCAAGGGCTG
Organism: Candidatus Hermodarchaeota archaeon; assembly: GCA_016840595.1. The sequence goes on from JAEOSA010000056.1 coordinate 7,502, forward strand.
CACAAATCATGAACGGAATTCGAACGCCTAGATAAAACGCAAGGATGCCTCCAATGGTGGGTCCAAAAATCATTCCCGTTGTTCGACCAGCCAAAAGGTTCCCCCACGCACTACCACGTTTCTTGGCAGGAACGATATCAGAGACCAGGGCATCACCCGAAGGCCATAACCCGGCAGTAAAAAATCCCTCCGCTGCCCGAGTAACGAAGAGCAAAAGAAGGGAATTCGACAGACTAAACACGACCAGTGAGATGCCTGCACCCGCGAGGGAAATCATGATGACGGGTTTCCGTCCAATTCGATCAGATAATGTGCCTAATGGACCGGCAGCAATGAAGGCGAAAATCGAAAAAGTAGCAACAAGCAGTCCGTATTCAAAAGCGCCTGCTCCAAATTCAATCAGATAATAAGGTAAGATGGGTAGGACGGCTCCATAACCCAACATGAGAATCGCTTGTGACGCTGCCAAGAGAAGGATTTGACCCAAGTAGGATCTTGATCCAAAGCGTTCATCAGTGGGAATAGGCTCCAAAGTAGGATTCACCGCATTCTATGAAGACCATGCTGGGCGTGAAGTTTCCTAAAAAGCATTCGCGTGTTCGGTAATATCCGTTGAAGTAGAACTTAAAATGCCATCCAACCCCCTTCTAGAAAATAGGACAATTCACTTAATGAGATGAACTCAATGACCCAGGAATCCTCCCCCGTTGATCCCAAGACCGTTCAGATTGGTGACGTTATCCTCGGTGGTCGTCGCGGAGAATATCCCACAACCCTGATGTTATCCATTTTCCATCGCGGTGATCGTCTAGTCACTGATCATCGCGTTGGTCGCTTTGATAAGAAAAAAGCCAGACGATACATTAACCGAGCCATCAAACTCAGCCAAACAACTGGCAATCCCCTAGTCCTCGATGTCCTCGCAGAAACACCAAAAGCGATGAACAACTACCTGGCCTATCTCACTGAAGCCGCTGAAACAATTCCTTTCCTCATCGATAGTAGTTCACAGGAAGCACGATTCGCAGGGGTTTCCTACGTTGAACAGACTGATCGAACGAATCTCGCTATCTATGATGCTATCAGCCATCATACTTCCAACGAAGAACTCGAAGCACTTCGAAACGCAAAAATCCAAGCTGCAATTGTCCTCGCGCACAATCCACTCGATATCCGCCCCGAAGGGCGGTTAGACGCATTGAAAGGTTCTTCAGATGAAGAAGGGTTGTTAGCCAAAGCCAAGAAAGCCAACCTCACAAAATTACTCATTGATACTGTTGCACTCGATCTTGCTGGTCTTAGTATTGCTGCGTCTGCAATGCAATTTGTCAAAGCTGAATTAGGTTATCCCGTTGGGGCTGGATCAGCGAATAGCGTTGCCATATGGCGTCGCGCGAAACTCATCTCCCCAGCCGCAAAACGCTACCTTTCTCCAGCCCTTTGCACCTATCTTCAATGTCATGGTGCCAACTTCATTCTCGCAGGGCCACTCCGTCGCGCCCCTCGTTTCTTCACGGCAACCGCAGTCACAGATGCCCTACTTGCCTACACCTCTGCTGAGGGTTCCTACCCAGCTCCCACTCCCAAAACACGAAATCATCCACGCTATACTATTCTCTAAACGGAAACAGAGAACGGTTAATTCTTCGAGTATTCAGACAAGCTTTTCTGTGTCGCCTTCTCAGCCCGAGGTTTTTCTCTCCCTTTAACTTGTTTATCCGAATCATAGTCAGAAATTAACACTTGCCGTTCTCGAACTAATCGTGGACGAGTACAACACATCTGAACACCGGAAGGCAAAACCAGTTTTGATGCGAGCTTGCCATGGACACGGATACGTTCACCACAATGCTTGCAGCGGTAAATGGTATAATACTTAAATCGCGCCACAGCAATCTCAGCCTTCTTCCATCTTTAGACGACAACACGTAGAGTGAGGGAACTGGTCATCTTAAAATGTTGGGTTCTCTGATGCACTTCAACTACCATGATATCACCAAAAGGCACCAATAAGCATTTGAGGGAGCAACACTCCCAAAACCCAACAATATCGAAGGGATTTCACAATGCAAGTCGATCTAGGCGAAGGTCTTATCATGCGAACCGCAACTACTGCTGACGAGAAGGCGATTGAGAAAGTAGTGAAGACCGTCTTTGGAAAAGAAGTCAGCTCAATGATTGACCGACTATTCAATTATCACCACGATTCCCCGCCTTCAGATCATTTCTTAATTATGGATACAACAAAACAGAAGGTCGTTTCTTACTTTTGCCTTTCACGAACAACCTGTGTTCTCAATGGCACACAATTTCCCGTTGGGCACATGGAAATAGTCGCCACCCTCCCCGAATATCGTCACCAGGGATTAATTCGCAAACTCAATGACCTCTTTGAACAACGGGTAGCCGAATACAAACTCCCCTTACTTGTAATTATTGGAATTCCATTCTTCTACAGAACCCTCGGCTATGAATATGCCCTAAACTTTGATGGAACCCTAACTATACCCAAAGAATTAATTCCTCGACTCAAAAAGAATGAGAAAGAACCCGTAACCATTGAAGAGATAACAGAGCAAACCTTTGATCAATATCTCACAGCACGAAAACACTGGAATTCGTATCTCGATTTCTATCGGATTATCACACCAGCCGAATATCCTTACCTCACCCATGGTAAATTCGGAGATGATTCCGTTTACCGATTCTATGTCGTAAAACGCAATTCTAAGACAGTAGGATCCTTTATCCTATCAATTGGATGGGGATTTCTTGAAATGTATGAACTCTGGACTAAGGACATTACGCACATACCTGCAATACTTCGCTATACGAAAACCATCGCAAGACG
>JAEOSA010000057.1 GCA_016840595.1 Candidatus Hermodarchaeota archaeon
ACCCATATCGTCGCAAGCGCCAAGGGAACGGTTCTGGGGCGTTTAGTTCTCGAAGACAGTGGAGACCGGATTGATTGTACCCGTCTCGGGACTGGGGGTTGGTCCATCACACCGTTCTTAGATCGCGTCGAAATTGTAGAATCGGATGCCGAATTCTTACTCATTGTAGAGAAAGATGCAGCAATGCTTCGCCTTAGTGAAGTTAAATGGTGGAATCGTTATCCTTGCATCCTCCTGACTGCTCGGGGGCAACCCGATGTAGCGAGTCGGATTTTTGCTCGTAGAATTGCTAAAGAGTTGAAAATACCTGCATTCACGCTAGTTGATGCCGATCCCTTCGGCCATTACATTCATAGTGTATATCTTCGAGGCAGCAAACGGTTGAGTTATGAAAGTCCCTTCCTCGCCACGCCAGATCTACGACTCTTGGGTGTCCTTGGACGAGACCTTGACCGTTACAACATACCAAAGGAATGTCGCCTCCGAATGACTCCGGAGGATATCAAACGGGCAAAAGCCGTAATGAATGAACCTTTTGTGGCCCAAAATCCCAAATGGGTCGCTGATATCCGATTAATGGTTAAACGCAAAGAGAAGGCTGAAATCCAAGCATTGAGCAGTCATGGCTTCGAATTCCTCACTGAAACCTACCTGCCCACAAAGCTTGAAACTGGTGATTGGATTTAAGAAAATCAAGTCTGATTTCCAATCTATAGTATCTGTTTAGCAATGGTTGCTAATGAGCCCTTTGGGGCAATTTCGAACGTCTTATCGAATGCTTTGAGCTGTTCATAGAGTTGAGGAAGTCGTTTTTCTTCAATTAGAGTGGACGTGAGTGTGGAGATTGTAGAAATCAATTGAAGTTGGTCAGCGGACAGTTGGACATCTCCCCATTTAATTTGAGACCATAAACGGGCTTCTGTATCATCAAGGATATCTTCGACTAGAAGATTCGCAAATTCCTGCGCGTCAAAGGTGTTTTGAAAACTAACTGGAAGAAAGAGCCGTACCGCTTCCCGGAGAACTAAACTCTTCGCAAGCACGGGAATGAAAAGAAAAGGTGGGAGAATATTAAGGGCATTTGCATTGGGATGATATGAGGTTCCCCACCATTCCTGCTCGGGACGCCTTCTGGTGAAATATGAGTGAATTTGTGGTGTAGGGAGTGTTCTAAGCCGTGTCTTGAAGAAAGTACCGAGGACATGCAATCCTTCATGGAAGTATTGGGGTAGTGCACGGAGTTCTTGTTTCCAAGTTGGTGTTGGATCGAATCCAGTTTGCACATAATTTTGTAGTTGAGATTGAAGGATTTCTGGGATTGTTTTATCTAAGATAATCTCAGGGTTCAGAAAGAAATCGAAATCGTGTAATAACTCAATGAATATCGGTGGGTTGGGTTTGACCGTGTTGAGGGTGTGAGCTATAAGACATGCTCCATATCGTGAACTGGCCCGTCGTTTCCCCATGGCGTCTGGAAAGTCGAGAGGGTGTTTGGTTAATTCCTGGAGTAACTGCGGATTGTCTTGAAACGTTTCGGGAGCAACTGCTGACACATATAAAAGTGTGTTACTTGGATTGATGTTCCCAGTAAACCACGGAATAAGAATCGTTTCGGCCAACAATGGAGTCTCACTCATATAGTCTATTGAAGAGTCGAAGATAGGTAAAAAGGAAAGGGGTTGGGAGCGAAGAATCACCCAATTCTAGGAGGGAAATTTTTCGCCCACAAATTGGATTATCGTTAGTCAACGTCTACTTCGATACGTCTTAGTAGAGCGAGAACCTTCTTCTCGACTCCATTGATGTTAGGAACATTGTCCATAACGATCGTAGTTTTTCGTCCTGGAATCGTGAATGTCAGGCGACCTGAACGAAGGAGAAGATATTCAAAGATATCTGGAATTTCTTTGTAGAACATCACATTCGTTGTTCCATATCGTTCCACGTCACCTAAGATTCCATGCTTGAAGACAATTTCGTTGTGATATATCTTGACATAATAGATGCGAGTTCTGAGCCAGGCGATGAAAATGACCAAACAAAAGATGACAATGAAGGCTAGCATCGAATTCGCGTTAATGATGAGCCCAAGATTCGAAGGATCAAAGAACGGTAAACTCCCAGTAGAACTAGCATAAAGTGCCAAAGCCAAAACGACGATGACAATTATTAGTATAATTGCAACGATGAAGTTCTTGCCAAAGTCAAAGGTTACAAGAAGCAAATTAAAGAAGAATATGACAAGCCAGATGAAAGTCAGAAGAGTGACCATTCTAGAATAAAGCAACGGGTCGGGAATTAAGAATTGAAGGCCAAAAATTAGACTTCCGATAACCAGCGACATAATCGCCATTGGATAGAAGAGAACGGTTTTGGGGTAACTGCGAACTGTTACTGGTTGAATATCGGGTCTCGGTGGTTCAGGTTTTTCAATTTCAGTTGGTTCAAACGGTTCCTCGAGTTCCTCAGTCATAGTAACCTCCACCAATACTGGTGAATCTAGAGACACAAGTCTCTAGCGGCTAATTCTTTGGAACCTACTTAATCTTTACTCAGAGAATTCAATTGGTCTTCGGTATCGGTTCAAAATCGGATCAACAATATGCATTACAACTAAGATGGCTACAACCACCCAGACTATTGCCTGAAGGGCATCAATACTAGCAGTTAATGTTGCGAAAGATGGAGGGAACCCAATCACCAATACTTCCACAATAAACGTGGGAAGAAATCCACCGATTATCATGGCTGAAACTACACATAGGCTCATCCAGAGAACTGGTGACATCCTATTCCGGTAAAATGAGGGGATTCCCGTGCTTAATCCAAGGGCAATATTTCCAATCAAAGGAATGAGTGGAAATTCCCATAGCGCCCCACTTATACCAACGAACAAACCACAGAGAGCACCACCCAATGGTCCAAGGATCATACCTGCCAGGAGTGGCATTAAGAATCCAGGAGTAAGAGAAACAAAAGGAGGAAGGATAGGAATGGAAATCTGTCGGAAAATCACACCAGAGGCTGTAAGAAGGGCTAACAAGGCAATCCAGATTGACAGAGAAAGAGTGCCCTTTCCACTAGGTTGGAGGGTGAAATTGGGTGAAGTCACCTTCTCTTGCCTCGAGGATATCCTATGCGTCCTTGAGGATAATCTCTTTGTCTGATTCGAAGAGGTCATGGGCCGTTTGGAAAACTTTGTCAAAGTTATCGACAGGAAACTTTTCTTTTTCTTCATCACATATCTGAAACTCAAGGTTTTCCTCACCTAGGTAAAGGAAGGCACTGTAATAACCCCACGCTGAAACAACTACGAAACTTAAAGAGGGTTCTTGTAGGTGGAGGTTGCCATCACGATACGTGACAAAGAATTCGTTACCCTCCAAACCACGACCACCATGTTCACGGATTGCACTGTCTAAGGCTGTTAAAAATCGGGTAATCTGTTGAAGCGAGTAACGTAAACCATAGTTCATCTTCCAGCTATACACATGGGCAGTGGTGGTGTCTGTTTCAATGGGTTCGCCATCAAATTTAAACTTCACACGACTTTTAGCAGGTCCAAGAGTTGCATCCGTTTTACTTTTCAATTGCTCAGTCAATTCCTGAAGCAAATCGATTTGTTCCGCAAGGACAGGTAGATCAACGTAACCCCAGAGGGCTTTTCCCGATCCCGGTGCCTCTGTCCTTTCTACCACACTGAGATTCAAGGTGAGTGGTTCGGTTGCCTCTCCAGCACTGATTTGCATCTCCACCATTTCGCCAACTGGGTGCAATCGTACATTCCATTTGTCAGTAAGGGCTTGATGGATTTTGATTAATGGGATACCCTCCTTCCAGAGGAATAAAGGACATTGATATTTGTCAGCCACTGGTACTCGCCTCGAGTTCTTGTTCCTAAACCACCCGTTGATATATGTTTCGAAATAGCAGAAGAGAAGGAAATTACGACAAAGACTAAGGTTATAGCTATGTGCTCTGCGAATGTTGGGCGAGTAGTTCCTCATTGGTTTTGTTGAATCGAACAACGAGTTCAGCAATAACACCATCAAGAAAGACGGCTGAGGCAATTTCAAATTGTGTGCCTTCAGGTGTTAGACTAGCCTCTTCACCCTTTTCGCGTCGGGCTACGTCGACTTTCGTTCGCCCTATGAGCTTCACGACTAAATCGCTCATCCGACCAATCCAACTTTCCGGATAGCTGGTAATTGAGATGATTTGAGGATTTGAATCCAAATAGCTTTCAATAATAGCTTTCACAATTGCTGTACGCCCACTTCCTGAGATTACCAAAAGTAAGTCATCCTTATGCAAATGCGGAACAGATCGACTGTTCGTAATGAAATAGACTGGAACGTTCAGGTGCTCAAGACGGGTTTGAAACATTTGTCCCACCATCGCAGAACGACCACTACCAACCACGAAAACACAATGCCCTTCTCGTGCCGTTTTTTCAATAATATCGACAAATTTCGTTACATTCGCGGCGTTTTCACGTAGAAATTCAATGTTCTTCTGAAGGTTATCTGTGATAAGTTGCATGGCCCGAATAAACGTTCCATCCTTCTTGGTTCCAGCCTTGGGTGTCAAGGGAACTTCTCACCAAATGCCACAAAGATGTTCTCCTTTAAAAGCCCTATTCTTACTTCGTAGTCAAGAAAAGAAATTGCATAAAGCTAGATGCTGACAGACTCCTGAAAGAGAGTTCACGGAATTAAGGTCTGGAATAATCGGGTTGTCTTTTGAATCAACTCATCATTCGAAACTGCAATGCTGATGGGGCAGATTACTATCTGCGATTCTTTCGTCACGAGATAAACGTCACTAGTTTTCGGAAGCGGTTGCATTTCTTCTCCTGCAATCCAGTAGTATTCCACACCATGAGGATCAGTCCGGGATTCAACACGATTGTCAAAACGAGTCCGAATAGTGTTAGCGATTTGAATGGGCGTGTCGCTGTTGACATCATGAGGTAGACTAACATTCAATAAATCTACACCAGCTGGTAAACCACTGCTAAGCACGTGGTCAATAATCTGACGTGAACGCTTTGCTGCTTCCGTAAAATTCGCACCGGAATCACTGGGGACAAACCATGTATGACTAGGCGTGTCAATTGAAAAGGCAATGCAGGGAATGTTCCATAATGCGGCTTCGAAAATTGCTCCAACGGTTCCACTTGTGTAAACACTGTGAGCGCTAACATTTAACCCAAGATTTGGTCCTGCAACAACCAAGTCAATATCAGGGAAAAAAGTTCGACACCAGGTTACAGCATCCGCTGGCGTACCTGACGTTTCAATCACTGCTTGGTTTTCAATACTCTGTCCTTCGTTAAACCGAAGAGGCACATTAAATGATAACGCCTTTGAGATTCCACTCAGGGGTATCTCCGGAACGACGACCGTGAGCTCATAATGCGGTTTCAGTTCTCGAATGAAAGGGGGAAGTGCAGGTGAACGAGCACTATCATCGTTGGTAATGAAAATATGTGGAAGATTTGTTTTCGCCAATGATTTCACTCTCAGATCAATCACGTTTTCAGTACGGGGACTGTGGGAACGAACTAGTTAAAAAAGAGTATTTTTGTTATTAGAACTAACAGAAAAATAGACTTTCCATTGTGAAATTGATGTAGCCAATTAAAGAGTATAATAAAATATTATGGCATTTTCTTTGTCCGGAGATAGAATTGTCGAAACAACAATGCGAGAATGCTCATGGCGAGAATGAATAACACCCCACTTGAAATCCCCATTAGTCCATACAGAAGACTCAGCCCGTAAAGAATAGGAAGGAAGAACACTATAAGTCCAGTTACAATTACCATTACGCTAATCATTACTACTCCCCAGTACGTGACTTCTCTTTGCTCCTTTTGTAACCAAGCCTTTGTTGCTTGTTTGATGAAGAATATTATGCCAATTCCGATTAATATCCAACTAATTGGTACAGGATATATGGGATAAAAAGGGTCAATCAAAGCCTCAGGGGAAGCAGCCCAGCGATAAAGTTCCTGTTTTACCCAAAACAGATTCGTTTCAAAAAGCAATGACACACCAGCGATTGTCAAAAATCCTGCACAACTCATTGTCCTTCTAGGATTTGATGAATCCCTCCTGTTCTCCATCGCATTCTACCTCATTAGGAGGAGCTTACAACGTATTCTATAAGTGTTATGAAAATAGCTGATGACTTGCAAACTCCTCCTAGTGCAAAGTATCTCTTATAAGATAAGTGAGGGAGTGGAGCTCATATGAGGATTGTGTTTATGTTTTAGTTCTATCGAAATAAAGAGTATTAAGGCGTTAGACTGACGAAGTGTTTGGAAATTGGATTGAATGTCTTCACCATTGACCCGCTCAGAGGAACAACAACTCTATCAAAATGCATTAACCTGCATTGAATCACTAGCCCAAGCCCAAATGGGCGCAGGGAGTTTCCTAACCATAATCCACGCTGGAAACAGTGATTACCTTCCTTTTCTCCATAAACTGATTAGCCATTTTGTATTCACCAATCGACAGGTTCATGTCTTCGACTATCATCGCCGAATAAAACAAGTCTATCTCCAAACACTACTTCGACGAAAATCCAAGAAATCCGTTCAAAATTATAAGAATCTCAAATTCCGAGTGATTCTCGATGAAGACCATGCCCTCAATGAGCTCATGCGGTTACAACGGCGCACTCCATCAAAGCGTAAACCTCCCGTGCTTTTTGTTGTGGATCCTTCGGGGTTGTTCGGTCGAATGCGAGGTGGTGTGAAACAATCGGCACAAACTCTAAAATTCCAATATGAGGCTGCTGTGTCATTTGCTCAAATGGGTTATGCCGTGGTTGTTTCAGATTTTGGAGGTCGTGAATTTCATCGGGTCGAAGCTGTTGTCCCTACCATCCTTGCAGAACCTGCATCGTTGATTTTGCAGTTTCTTCCCCGTCGAATCATCCTCTCCTAAGATGATTTGCCCGTATCTTCGATTTTGGTTCCGCAACGAGTACAAAATTGCATGTCAAGCCGTAACGGGGTTCCACACTCGGGACAATTCTTACTGCTCTCAAAAGGCTGTTCGTCAATAGGAATCAATCGAGCTTTAGCCCATTGTTGTCTCTGGATACGACGCATGTACTGCTTATGCTGCGCCTCTCGGCGTGCCCCCATCGCTCCAGCGTAGAATGCAATCATGAACAGGGGAGGAATAGGCGCCACCATGGCAATGGTGAATTGTGTTAATAGAATAAGCAGAACGGGTCCAAGTACACCTAAAGGAATTCCATACAACGTTGATATCGCTTCAATGTTTAGATAAAACGTCTGACCCAATGCTCCAGCGAATAAAACCAGTAAGTAGCCAAGTACTATTGCTCCAAGGATTCGTTGCCAGTGACGACGACGTAATCCAGCGCTTAATGAAAACGCACCGCCAATTGAAGTTCTTTCAAGAACCAGCAAAATGGGAACGAAGAAAAAAAGCGCGTAAACAACCAATCCGACAAATGGAATATTACCAGCCAGTGTTAAAATGGTGGCAAACACGAGACCCGCAAGAATCGTCCTGAAGATGGGAAAACGAAGAGCTCCTTGTTGGTTCTTCAAGACACGTAAGCTTGGTTCGGTGTTTAATACACGATGCACAGCGCTCACATTAAGGACAAAGACCCCAAATAACATGATGAAATTCTGGAACAGCCCTAAAACAAGACTTTGCATTAGCAAATTAAACAGTAAGAAAATATCTGGTTGTATTGCAAATATTTCATTCAAAATGAGTGTATTAAGATTGGCGATAATCGCGGCTATGGGAAACGCTGCAACAGCTATGAGGATTCCACCCGTAAAGAACACCAGGACAAACCAGCGGAACTGGTGCTTGAGTAACGAGATGCTTCTCTGTAATCCTTGACCGAAGGATGCTTCCCCCAACCAATCACTAGGTGAATGAAGTTGATTCATAACTTCAGTTAGAGCTGGTTCTGAGAGGCTAGACTGTAAAGAGTGTTCGACATTTGACATGAAAGCCCCTCATTACTAGTACAATCGCTATCTGTGAAGAGCCGCGTCTTAAACTTGATGGTTTCAACACTGAGTTGAACTTCTCCCAACATAGTTACAAATGTCCGAAACTTCATTCACCGAATCTGATATTAGGAAAGAATGTAATGGTCATAGCACCAAAGATGAAACAAGTGGACGGAAATGACTGACCGGCTGTTAATAAACGATTCTTGGGTGCTTGAACGTGCTGGGTATACGAGTTCCAGTTTTTCTAATTTCCTTACTGGGGTAACTGGTGGTATGGATCTTTCAATGAAGATTCAAAAAGGACTTGATATCGCCAAATCCCTAACCACTAAAGAAGGGCAAGAAAAACTGGGGATTCCTAGTTTTGTACAACCAATGGTGTCCGATATTCTTGATTCTCTTGGTGACAAATTAGAACCATTGGTAAAAGGAAAGATAGAATCGGAAATGGCGAAGGCAGAAAAAAGTGTTCAGGTAAAACTGAAAGCTGCTCAGAAAAAACAACGAAAAGCCTTAGAAGCGGCAGAAAAGAAGCGAGAAGAAAAGTTATCAAAACTTGAAGAGCGACTTGCGCAACTTGACAAAGAATTAGATCAAATGAGCGATACCGTTGGACAAAACGTTGCATTCAAATTATTTGGGACAAACATGGACTCGTTAGCTAAGGCCTTAATTGAGGCTACGAAAGAACAAGGAGTTACCAATGAAGGTGTACTCAACCTAATTCAAATGTTGCCTGAATTTGAAGCGTTAATGTACTTCATGAATGTGCGAAAATTTTACCGCGACCATACAGCCCACTCTCTTCGAGTGGCTGTTCTAAGTGATTACATCTTTAGCAAGTCGGGAGCCTCCGGAGGATTACGAGGAATCATGGAAGAAAACTTGGACTTTAACTCAGAGGAGGCTGAGATGACTTGGTGGTTAGCAGGATTACTTCATGATATTGGAACACCGCTTGCCAAGTTGGTAACCTCTGTCAATTGGTCGCTAGTAAACGAGATGCTCCGCTGTTACCCTTCGGTTGATATGGAAATCTCACCCCTACGAATTGACCTAAGTAACCCCCATCTGGGAAATGAAGCTTATTTGAAAATACTCTCTAAAGGGTTACCCAAATCATGGAAAACACTCATCCACAATGGACTCGGAAGTGCTGAGTTACCCAAAGATGTTTTTGTGTACACATCGGGAGATCAACCCCCTCCCCTCTATGAGGTTAAAGGTCCAAGAATGGATCACGGGGTTGTGGCGGCAGTTACCCTTCTGCGAACGTTGGGATCACCTACTCACGTAGAAAAGGAACTAGCTGAGGATCGTCCATTAATCGAAGCCGCTCGTGCGATTGCCCTGCATAACTTCATCCCTGAATTGGGACAAATCCCCTTTGAGAAATACCCTCTACTGTTTGTCTTGGCTGTTGCCGATGAATTGCAGGAATGGGGTCGTCCAGTTCCAGTCACAACGGAAGCGGGCTTTTTCACAACCACTCTCGAAAAGATAACATTGATGGATGCCATCTTCCATAACTCGGACACTGAGCTCTGGGATATTCCCTACACGCGTGAACAAGCAAAGAAGCTTGCTAGATTCGATTTCAAACGCCTCTACAACGATAAAGAGAAGGCTCTGAGTAGTTTAGATTGCGCTGAACAATTTCCAGAATCCGATCTCTGGCTCATCAACTATCATGAGGAAAAATCCTCAGTTGAAAACAAGTTCAACATCAAAATAAAAACTCAATAGTCGAGGGCGTTCAACATTTCCATTTGCTTAGGATGCGAATGATGAGTAAATGAACGGCGTTAACCGTTCGCGAAGCTCCGCCAACCGATTATAAATCAACAGCCGTGTAATCTGATCAAACAGCTCTCCCACATTTTCTCCCGAACGAGCCGACGACTCGAAATAGTTGTCAAACTCCAAATTGATGTGCCGTTGATAAGCCTCCGCCCTGGATATCACCCGTCTTGAATCTAAATCTACTTTGTTTCCCACAAGAACACTTGGTGTTTCATCCGGAACTGCTGTTCGAAACGCCTGCAACCATCCCTCAATGTTATCAAAGGTCTCTGCTCGGGTTAAATCAAACGCGACTATTACCGCATCACTTCCCAGAAAATAGAGCTTCCGCACACTCTCAAATCGCGGTTGTCCCGCCAGGTCCCAGATGATTAATCGAATCAGCACATCACCTACAACTACCTCATGGCAATTGAGTTGGGTGCCGAGAGTCTGCAAATATTCGTGATTAAAT
>JAEOSA010000002.1 GCA_016840595.1 Candidatus Hermodarchaeota archaeon
TTTCGAAGACATACATGCGATTACTAACAAATGATGTGAAAGATGATTTGTTTCACGTCTTAGAACCACGACTTCAATGAGTTTTGTAAGGCTTTTATCTCGAAATGTTGCATTCATTGATGGAGGATTTATAGAAATGGGTTATGCAGAAATCGGGATACTTGTGTTTGCTAAAACTGAACTCGAAGCTTTGAATTTAGCAGATCGAGCCGTTCATTATCTGTGTGAAGAGCGCATATTTCGTTGTTGGGGAGGGACAGATTATCGTGTACCCTCTAAGTTTTCTCAACAGCGCCCATTCTATTGATTGGAGTAAAGTTGTTTTTCCAGAACCCGTGGGTCCCACTATTGCCACAGAGCCATCCAAGTCCACTTCAAAAGGTTCATTAGCACCCCGAAATCCTTGGAGTTTTATTCGCTTTACAACGGTCATTAGGGGGACCCCTCCGCGATTTGAATAATTCGCTGCACAATAGCTGTTTTCACAGCTTTTGCACCACCCTTCTGATATTCAACAAGCAATTCTTTTAGGAGCTGTAAATCCTTTTCACGTGGAATATTCTCTTTCAATAATTCAGGTAGCTTCTCAAGTCTAGAGGCCATTTATACGTCCCTCTCAAATTCTTCGAAATGTTGGTAAGCGTAATTGTTTTCCTTTTTGACTATTTATTCTAAGGCGTTTGGATTCCAAGAACTGTTCAATTTCCTCAAAGTCTTTGTCCTTGATTGTGAGTATTTTATCTAAATACACGGAAACGTAACAGTTGTTAATTAGCGTGGGTGAGGTTTCTAATAACTTATCTTTTGAAATCTTGACGTATTTCGGGTCAATATCGATTCCTACATAACGTCTCCCAAGTCGTTTTGCTGCAACTGCAGTTGTTCCAGTTCCAACAAATGGATCTAAAACGATGTCTTCTTCATCAGATACCATAAGAATTAGTCTTTCAAGTAGCGGAAGAGGAAGTTGGCAGGGATGTTTATCTCTTCTTGACGCGTGTTTAATTCTGTGAATATCAGTAAATACATCGCTAACTAGTGTTCCAAAAGGATGGATAGTAGCTTTTTTCCCACCATAATCCGCTAGCAGTTCTTTACAGGATCTGCAGCGAGCGTGTGGCATTCGTATATCATAGAATTTGAACTCTTTCGACTTCACATACCATAAAATCCCATAGTGATTGGGTAACAGTGTTTTGCCCAATGGTGCACCCATAGCATTCCAAGCAATCCAATGCTTGAAGTACGCGTTTTGTTCTTCGTTGAGAAAACAAGAGAAATAGGTTAACCATTTGGGAATGTTGTGGACAAATATTGACCCAGTAGTTTTAGTAATCCTAACCATTTCATGTATCCAGTTCTTACACCATTCGAGATAGGATCTGAGGTCTTTATCATCTTTGTAGTATGTATACTTCTTTTTCAGGTTAAATGGGGGGTCTGCGAAGGTCATATCAATCGAGTTATCGGGAATTTCCCTCATCTTCTCTATGGCGTCACCCTGAACAATTTTATTGATCCACTTTTCCCAATTCATATCTTTTCACTTGATTGAAGTTCTATATAGTAAACTCGGAAGTATTTACTATCGCGTAGACTATAAAGGTCTACACCGCACCCTTCGATATATGAACCGTGGGGCTTCTTTTGACAACAATGTTGCTTCCAATGGCGTTTAATATATCAAACCCTCTCAATAAATTCAATAATCACTCAAATGCAGCTTCATCAGGTCGACTGTTATTACTCATCGAATGGATTGAAAGTAGGTGTACATCGGTTGATAGAAGAAGAACAATATTTCACTCAAGGTTCTGTTCTTGATAAAATCTTTCCAAGCAATTTCGAATTGGTTCCAAATACGCATGAATTGTTTGCAGTGGAATTAGCCCATGGGGAATACGTATCGTTATCAAAAAAGGAGTTAATTACTCGAAGTGGCTTTTTTGCACGGATAGATGATAAACCCACTTTACATTATAAGCTGTGTTCAGGGACGCCCTTAGAAGAGATTAGGGCAGGAAAAACCATATGGGTGAAATCGTTTTTCCAAGCCAACCGATTTAGCACGGGTTATGCAACTCATAGTTTATTTCCCTATAGGGGGAAGTTCCATCCTCAACTGATTAAGGGAATTTTTAATGTCACACAGGTGCAAGAGGGAGACACTGTACTCGATCCCATGGTCGGTAGTGGAACAACCTGCGTAGAAGCGCGGTTAATGAATTTCAAATCAATTGGAGTAGATATCAATCCATTTTGTATTCTCATTAGTCAAGCGAAATCTGTCGGATTAAATATCGACATAGAACAATTTGCAGAATTGGGCGATGATGAATCACTACTTGCACAGCTGCAAGATCTTTCGGGGCAAGCCAGTAACTATGATACCATCCATTCTTTCTTATCAGCGATAAAGATTACAAAAGATGTCAGAACGGACTCTGTGTTACTTCTTTCATTCCTTGACGCCATGGGGTATGCCCGACGACGAAAGACAGGATCACTTAAGGAGCTCTTTTCGAAGGTTTTAGAACGCTACATCACAACAATAACGAGTTTCCAGAAAAATCGTGAAGCCCTTAAAATTAAACTAGGTTCATCTGATATGCATACAGGAGACGCCCTTTCACTTAATATTCCCGATCGTTCTGTTGATATGATTGTGACCTCGCCTCCGTATTCGTTTGCCATTGATTATGTTGAAAATGATAGACCCCAATTAGAGTTTCTGGGCATTGATGTTGACAAGTTAAAGTCGCAAACAATTGGATTACAGGGAAAGACAAAACGAGAAAAAATTACTAATTATTTTAATACAATGAACCAGGCAATTAGAGAAATGAGTAGAGTTCTAAAACCCGATAAATTCTGTGTAATCATTGTAGGTTCGAACGAAATTCAAACTGGGGGCATTAGACACGAGCAGGAATTCAAAGCCTTCGCCGACCAACATGACCTTGTACTAAGAAAAGAATTGGTCAAATCCATCCAAGGTATACGCAATTCAATGCGTGAAGAGTATGTTTTGTTTTTTCAAAAACAGTCTTAGGATGAAAAGCAATCATGTCTAACTGAAAGAACGTTTCCATATTGAAGAAATTAATCGTATCTCAAGTTTTTAGAGTACCTAAGAGTGTCTTAAGGCTCGAGTTATCCTTTTAACCATTTCTGGGATTTCTGATATAGTATACACCTCTGACGCATTGAAAAAGTGAACTACATCATTATCACCCAGAACTTCCCAGCCAACTCCATCTACAACAGAGTATGTATGAAGATTAGGAAAGATGTCACGCAACCGCTCAAAGTCTCTCTCAATAACCTTCGCTTTAGTTCTCATCCCCTGGGACGTCGTTTCACCAAATTGTACTTCAATTGCGAAATGAGGGGATAATCGGGACGGTATATATAGATCAACATCCTTGATGTTTCGCAGTTCCGGGTACTGCCTAACGAGACTTTCACAACGTGAGTTGCGTCTTTCAAAAGCTACATTATATTTTCCATGGTCATATTCAATTGATTCGGTTCTAAGTGCAGAAACAATCTTTCTATGAAGGTGTTCCCCTATTTGGTTTCGAATTGCCTTGTAGGCCCGATCTTCTGCAACTCGATTCGCTATGGTCATATCGAGTGGAAACTGCATTCTACTGGAAATGAATTCGGGCAAAAATTGTCCAAGCTTATTTCGGGAGTTGATTAGTAACTCAGCAATAGTCTCAGCAAAGTTAACATCAGCAATTATTTTGTTTGAGATTTGGCTCAGAGTCCAAGTACTTGTTAGACTTCCAGCCCACTGGGCTCGGGAAGTCAATTGTTTTGTAAGTTCTATTTTCCGTAAGACGTGAACCATACGAAGGAATTTCTCTTGTGACACGCCCATGATGTCAATTATCGTACGTAATATGAGTTCAAGTGCACGTGGTGATAAGCTTCTGAAGTATTTCGCAAGTGCATCAGGATCTCTTGGAAGATCAGACACTTGGTTTATGGTTTTGAGAACCTGGTCCTTTTCATTCTGGTACACCCTTTCTATCTCGTTGTCTTTATAAAAAGGGGTAACTTTGTATTTCCAAGCCTGAAGCCTTTGGCGTGCAGTATCACGTAAGTCTGCTAAAGATGTGGGTCGCCTCTCCATATCACAAATATCGTCATCTACGGATTAAAAACTTATCATAAATAGCTTAGAATCCTTAAATAACATGTAGAGTATTTTTCCGATCACAGAATAGGACAATCTCGTTTGAGTAATACCTGGTCACAACTAAAATATGAAAGATTATGATATAACTACGCCTGTCTTATTATTTGGGTTATCCTTACGACCATCTCAGAGATTTCTGATATGGTATATACTTCTGAAACGTTGAAGAACTGAACCAAATCATTATCGTTTAAAACTTCCCAGCCTGCGCCATCTACAACAGTAAATGTATGAAGATTAGGAAAGATGTCACGCAACTGCTCAAAGTCTCTCGCTATATTCCTCGCCTTTGTCCTCATTCCCTGGGATGTCGTTTCACCAAATTGTATTTCAACGGCTATACGCGGGGATAATCGGGATGGTATATAGATATCAATAGCCCTGATGTCACTCAGCGTCGGGTACTGTGTTGTGAGATCTTCATGACGGGGATCGCGTCTTGCCCAGTCTGTACTAAATTTTCCCCCGTCACATTCAATTGTTTCGTCATTAAGCAAGTTAGTAATTCTTTCTTGAAGATGTTTCCCTATTTCGTTTCGAATTTTCTTGTAGGCGCGATCATTTGCAATTCTATTCTTTAGTCTCCGGTTAAGGGGGAACTGGATTACGTTGGCAATATATTCAGGTAAGACCGGTCCTAGCTTGTCTTGAGGCTTAATTAATAACTCAGCTATAGTCTTTGCAAAATTATCATCAGTTAAAATCAATCTTACAATTTTCTTCATCGTCCAAGAACTTGTTAGATCACCGATCCATTGAGCCTGTGACGCCAAAGGTTTCGTAAGTTCTATTTTCCGTAAGACGTGTACCATTCGAAGGAATTTTTCTTGCGAAAACCCCATTAAATCAAAAATGGTCCGTAGTCTATGTATAATTTCATCTTGTGTCCCATTTCGAAAATAATCTATCAGTGTGGAACACAAAGCACTAGCATTAGAAGGAAAATCAGGCATCTCATTAATTGTTTCTAGAACTTGAGTCCTGATTTCCTGAAACTTCCTTTCAATATACTCATGTATGTAGAAAGGCGTAACCTTATTCTTCCAATCCTGAAGTCTTTGAAGTGCAGTATTTTGTAACTCTGATAGTGGTGTGGGGCTTCTCTGCATGTACACAAATATAGTCATCTAAGGGTAAAAATCATCGTCATTCGAATACGATATAGAGAGATTTCATTACCAGAGCATCTTCTATTATAAAAAATCACTGTTGAACTTTCTAAAGGGGCTCCATCGACTTCAAAAGTTTCCCACACTTTCAACTAGTATCTTAATATTAAAAAGCATTCACCGTAATTTCTTGAGAAGCTTCGAATATTGCTCACAACTAAGATAATATTCGTTTTAAATAACCGCCAGATAGTGTTGCCTGTAATACTGAATCAATGAGCCAATTCAATTCACTAAAAACACAGATTCAGTTGCAAAGAAGATCATTCACCAAGGACAATCAAAAGCAAATAATTATTATTCGAATAGGAAGAATAATTCTACCTGTTTGGTGGGTATGAATCATGAAATTTAAAAAAAGGCTTGCACCACATGAAAGAAAGAGATATCAAATAAAAATTCCAAAGGATTACTGGGATTTTTTTCCTATGCCCAAACCAACTAAAGTGCAAGTTCATTATGGTAAAAACAAAACCAAGGCTGTTCATTTGGATATTTACTACAGACTTTTCATCGGATCAAAAATAATGGAAGAATTATATCTAAAAGATCCTGAATCGGAAATTATTGTAGAAAAGAAGAATGAAAACTACTTTTTGAAACGTGGATAATCATCCGGTGAATTGCAATGATACGATTTGAAAAAACCATTGGTAAATCTGAAGCACAAAATGGTTATCTTAACCTTACAGATGATAAAGGCGTAACATATGGAAAGCACTTCCCTCCACACAGATCACGCCTTTACATAATAACTGAAGGCGAAAAATACAAAGCAACAAAAGTTCGCAATAATCAAATTTGGGGTGGATTACATTCTTGGTATAAAAGGGCAAATATCTCTTCAGGCGATAGAGTCATAATAACGTTTGATCCCAAAATCAGCCAAATAAATGGTAGAATTCCAATAGAAATAATTCGAATCTAACTACTTGTAACGATAATTAGGGAATGAGTTTGAAATTCATGATTTTTCTCAATATGGGTGTGGATCTAATAATATCCAGGTAAAATGGGTAAATGATTTCGTTCGCAAATTGTGGTGAAATCGTATACATGATAAGAATGAAGTAAACATGAAATGCATACACTGTGATTATGAAACGACAGCTCTTTTGAGAATGCGGAATAAGGGAAGATATTAATTGACTTAGCGAGAAGATATTGGCTTATTCATACGTGTTCGTTTTGGTGGGGAGTCTGATGGCAAGCCTTGTGGATCTCGATGAGGTTTTTGATAGAATGGTAACAACAACTATTTTCTATATGTGGTCACAAGAAAAGGGGGGTCTACATTTCTTCATGAAATACAGGATCCAATTAATACCTGTACTCTAGATGAAGTAGTAACACCTCAATGGCAAGTTAGAGATTGGAAAAATAAAGGAAAGACTTGGAGATTATAGTTCAAAAACAAATTACCTTTTTTAAAAATAAGTGGGCGTCCGCCTCAACCAACATTGATAACCTCTTTTTTCTTCTACGATGTGAAAGATGATTTGGTTCACATCACCGACTAGAATTGCAGTAGGTTTTGGAAGCCTTTTATTCAAAGTTCGCTCATTCATATATGGAGGGCTTAGATAATGCGTTTCTTCATTGGATTGTATACGAATTGGATGAATGAATGGCCCGTCATTGAAGAGGTTACGTTGGCTGCTGATCGGTTGGGATTTGATGGCATCCTGATGCCAGACCATTATATGTTCAGTAAGGAAGTGATGGGGGTTCGTTCGGACCGGAATGCCACCTTGGAGTCTTGGATCGCGTTGGCTGTGCTTGCGAGTCGGACAGAGCACGTGCAGTTAGGAACATTGGTATCACCGATTCCGTTGCGTCCCCCGGGATTATTGGCCAAGATGGTGACCACTGTCGATGTCTTATCAAAGGGTCGCGTGGTGTTAGGGGTGGGCGCCGGCTGGTCGGATGTCGAATTCGAAGGGTATAGCGTGTGGGATTCGCCGAAAGTACGGGTTGATAAGGTCAAAGAGGGCGTGGAATTGATGCGTCGCTTATGGATGGAGGACGAAGTATCTTTTGAGGGGAAGTATTACCACGCGAAGAATGCTGTGTTGGAACCGAAACCTGTGCAAAAACCCCACCCAATCCTACTTTTCGGAGGGCATAAAACTCGAATGCTGGGATTAGCCGGTCGGTTTGCCGATATCGCCTATATCAAAACCGCTGAGGAAAACCTAGATTTAGAATGCGAACTCTTTGAGGAGAAAAAAGCGACAGTGCTGCAAAGTGCCAAGGAACAGAAACGGAGAAATAAACTGGCCTTTATGTTTGGGAGTTTTCATTTTCATCTCTTGTATAATCCATTTGATGTGAAAGAATGTCAAGGCCGGGTTGAAGCCGCGGAAAAGGTGGGCGCACAATATTTCTTGACACCATTTCCAGCCGGAAGACAAGTTGAAGCAATGGAACAGTTCGCCAAAGAGATTATGCCTTCATATTCGTAAACAACAAATTAATTGAGAAATAATAATCTTCTTCGAATTAACAGTTTTTCTGAGTATTACATGCTTAGTGAAAACTATTCGAAGACGTATATGCAATTCTAAGAAGATGATGTGTTGCAGATTGGTTTAGGACTGATGTTGGTAGGAGAGTATTAGTTGGGTTTCTTCGACTTCTGGTTTTTCTTTGGCCAACATGGATGCAGCTAATGAATTTGTGGAGAAGAAAATATCTTCTCGTAATGGGAGATCGGTCCATCCTGCAGCGACGATTTCTTTGGCGAGTTCTATTAGCAGTCGTTTCCACGCGTCTTGATAGCCTGGTCGGACGGCGCGGAATCGCATGATGATTCGTTCTTCTGTTCCTCTCAGGAAGATCCCATCAGGTTTCAGCCTAAGAGGCGCACTTGCGGCAACGACTTGGTTTCCCTTGAAAATCATGACCGCGTGACCGTCTTTGAGGACTCGGTCCTTGAAGTAGATCTTCCACGCGTCTTGGGTTGGGAAGGCATTGCGTACGTTAGGATCTGACTGGCAGACTTCAATCAGCCGATTGATATCTTTACTCGTGGCTACTCGACTACTAAAGGAACTGATGTCTTTGGTGAGTTTCCATTCACTAACCTCTTTAACATTATAGTCAAGGGAATAGACGAAAATCCTCTCTTTCTCGGTGAAGCCTTTCTCCTTGAAGAACCGAAGTTGTTCATCAGCTATCTTTGATGACCAAACCACTCCGGTAGTGATTTCTTGGATTTTTGCATTACCTTTGATGTAGCTAACTAGGTCTTTGAAGAGTTTTTCTTGGACACTGGAGGGGCATCCGGGTAACGACCAGGGATAACCCATGCCAATCGTCCAAGGTTGGGAATCAGAACCGCTTGCTGAGATGTATGCAAGTGGTTCGTCTTTTTCAGTAAAGGCAAACTGCATCAGTTTTGGATCACTATTCAGTGCTCGAACTCTGATTTGGTCCGCGGTTGCGGGAAGGCCTGAAGCCGTGGTGTAAATCTTTGCCCTTATTTCTTCTAAGTTCTGCTCTGGTTCATAATGACGATAAATGACTTTCATGTTCTATCAACCTCCTTGGCGATTGTCTAAAAGACAACCATTCTTAAGATACGGGCATTATGTATCGCGAATGGCTAAAACAATCTCAAGTATTGAGAAAATTACTTTCTACAGTTATAAATATTTGATGAAATCGGACGCATATTGTTGAGTGATTGTTGAATTAATACAAAAGGGGCTGTACAAGAGTTCGAAGGATTTGTGTGGTTCAATGAGTATCAGTTAGTGTGAAGAATCCAACTGCAATTGCGTGAAGAGGGAGGTATTGAGATCATAATGCAAGATAATGGACTAGTTGTTTTGTCATATTGAGAAGGTCATCGATTCGGACCCATTCGTCAGGTTGGTGGGCAGAAATATTATCTAATGTTATTGCTCCAACACCGATGAATTTGTCTGTGTTTAGTGCGTGGGCGACAAAGCCCATGTCTGTGGAGCCAGAAGCACCACCATAAACAAAGTCACTGTCTTGGTAGCCATGAACGGCTTTCAGCGCGGCTCGCATTTTCTTTGAATATTGGTTTTCTGTGTCGGCTTTAAAGGGGTAATTGGCGTGGGTGAATGTGACTTCAACATCTAAGGCTTTACTGTTGGCTTTTCCTCGTTCAATGGCGGCGCGAATCTCTTCAACGATATCCTCATAGTGTTCTTCTGGTATGTATCGTCGATTGATGAGTAATTCACATTCTGAGGGGACAATATTGGCTTTGTTGCCTCCGCGTATAATGTCAAGGTTAAACATAGGTGTCATTTGATCTGAAGGGGCTCCTAAGCTTCGTAGCGCCGGGATGAGAGGAACCGTGGATTCTCGTTTTTCTACTTCTTTTTTTAGTTTGAGTAATTCGACGAGGATGGGAACCATCTCTTCTACCGCGTTAATCCCAAGAAAGTTCATTCCAGAGTGGCAGCTTCGTCCTTTGGTGCGAATAGTTACATCGACCATCCCCGCTACGCCACCCATGATAATTGGGAGCTGGGTACCGAGTTCGGTATTGAGAATGTGTCCTTTCACATAACCTTCTTTGGCTAAGTGATAAATGCCTGGATAAACCCCAATTTCTTCATCGGTGCACAGGGTGCAGATGAGGTTGAAGTGGGGTGTAAGATTGAGTTCCTTCATGACCTCAAAGGCTACGAGCATGCCCGCGATCCCTGATTTCATATCACAGGCTCCCCGACCATACAGCTTGCCATTTTCAACAATACCGGCAAAGGGATCTTTTGTCCACGGTTCTTCAATGGGTACGACATCCATGTGAGCATAGATGGTAACCGCTTCTTTTTTGCCATGTTCGCGAGTGGCGACAAGATTGATACGGGGACCTTCAAGCGGATAGGGGATGGCTTTGATATGTTCATCCGGAACAATTACCCGTTCAGTGGAAAAGCCGAGCTTCTTGAATAGCGGCTCCACGAAGTCGACCAGGTCTCCATAATTGTTTCCAGGAGGAACAACTGTGGGAATTTTGATTAAATCGCGTAAGAGGGTGATGATCCGCTCACGTTTTTGTTCAACCGCCTTGAACACTTGTTCCACAGAGGGTTGTTTAGCACTCATGGTAACAATCGCCTCCGGCTGAAAGAGGTTCGCCCAGTCTTATAAGCTGTCCTCATTAAGGAGGAATAGACACTTCCTCCTCTGAACCCTACAAAAGGATCGGGGGCTTCTCGAGGCTTTAGATATATATAGAGCATCGAATCATAGCTGCTATGAATCTGGTTAGATGGGCTGTGGTCTGTCTTTTTTTAAGATTCACAACTCGTCATATCGATTAGTGGAGCGTGTTGTGATGGGCGAGTATAGTGATGAATCGTGGCGTAATTGGTGGTTAGCGCCTTTTGGGATATTTTACTTTGGACAGGGATATGCCTTGTCAGCCCTGGGCCTCTTTATGCCCATATACTTGGTTACAGTGTTAGGTGTTCCATTTGCGATTACTGGCTTAGCCTTAGCAGTGATTGGTATTCCTTGGATGCTGAAAATTATCTTTGGTGCAATCAGCGATTCGCTTGCGTGGGGTCGGTTTGGCCGGCGGCGTCCCTATATCATTTTAATGGCGTTGCTGGCGGCAATCGGGTGGGCACTAATCCCTTTCTTTCCAGAATTTAACGTTGTATTTGCCGCTACACTCTTCCTGGTTGCCTTAGCAACAGCGTTTGCTGATACAACGATTGATGGATTTGCGGTGGATATTACCCCTTCTGATCGGCGGGGAACCTTACAGGGTATGATGTGGGGGGGAAGAGCCGCTGGATCCATTTTAGGTGCCCTAGTAACCGGCATTATCGCTCAAGCAATTGGATGGCCTATCGTCTTCTATCTTGGGGCCATAATTTTATTAGTGATGACAGGAGTCTGCGCCCTTCTTAAAGAACCTGCCAAACCATCCGGGCGTAAGATGTGGAGTGCACTCAAGACCGGTTTCTCGTCAAAGGGTGTATGGCTTTCGTTATTATTTACACCGATTTTGACCATGAGTTTCGTATTTTATTTCCAATGGGGAGGGTTATTCATCGAAGAGACTGTGGCTTTAAGCTTGACAGAGATTGGTCTGGTTCTCGCCCTCATGAACACTGGAGCCGCCATCACCGGATTCTTTGGAGGACCCCTTGCAGACAAAATTGGGCTCCGACGTGCTGTGGCTGGTCTGGTACTGGTTCAAATTATTGGATTAGCGGCCTTACTGTTTGTTCAACCCGGGAACCTCTATCTGGCTCTTGTGATTATGTTCATTCATGGTCTCTGTTGGGGTCTGGCGAATATCGCTTGGCTTTCCCTTGCCATGGCTTCCTGCCCCCGAGAAGTGGGGGGTACGTTTTTCTCGATCTTTGCCATGATCTTTAATATCGGAACTATGCTTGCAGTGATTCTTAGCATTTTCATTAAACCAGCCTTTGGATGGCCCGGTTTTATCCTCATCCTCATTGTCCTTACCCTAGTTAGCGAATTCATCGGAATTTTAGCCGCTTCACAAGTCAAACAAGCGACCGCCATCAAAACCCCACCTCTTGAAGTGACCTAGATACACCCTATCAGCATCTCACCTGCTGAAGTTACAAAATTCACCTAAAGGTAAAGCCGAAGCTAAACCAGGATAGAAGGTAGCAATTTTTTAGATCAAGGCGACTCACAATATATGGCAGTTATCGAAAAGATAGCCTAAACCCCTCAGTTTTATTCTACAACTCCCTTTTTTTCTGCTGCAAGTCGGTTCTTCTGCCATTATTTGTTTCTCGGTTGAAGTTAGAAGCAAGATGGTGCGATTTAGAGCCCTTCATGCAGGTATTTGAGTAGCTGCGTTTTATTCATGTTCGCGATTCCTAAATCCTTGAGGGTGACGCCTGTTTGGAAAAAGTCAATTTTCGTCATGACTGAGGCGAGGGTAATGAATGACTTGATGATTGGTGTCTGGACACCGAACTTCTTCCCTAGTTCGTAGAAGATGTGGCATCCCACGGGCACGTCTTCGGTGATGTACCTGTTGTGAATGTTGTAGGGTCCGGTGGCTTTGAGGAGATGGAATTGTTCAGTGAAGGGCACGACCACATCGGGGCCCATAAATTCTGCACCGAGTATGTTTGTTCGTGAAAAGAAGTCCTGCTTGTCAAAGGGTTGAATCCCGACTCCGATGGCTTCGGCGATTCGGCGTTCCTCTTGGTAGAAGGCGTATTGGATTTCGGAAATGGATGGGCAGTACGCGTGGGAGTATATTGAGAACTCGTATTTGTCGTGTCCAAATACTACACCCCAGTTTTCCATTACGCCGACACCGAGTATGGTGCCGGGGACATGGAGCATGGGATTGACGTTGCTTAGTCCGATATCGATGACGGTGTCGCCTTCAACAGGATCGACAACCGAATCTAAGGGCGGAAAATATTTTGCGGATTCCAAAAAGACCGATTGGTCGGCAGAGGGAAGAGCGGCACCCCGTAGCGTGATGGCCCGATACAGAAGGTTCAGTTCTGGGAGTTTCACGCCGCCTTCGGTTTTAATGCGAACACCGTAGGGTTGGCTGGACCATTCGCCGATGATGACCTTTTTGTCACAGCGCGCCTGGCGCATCATCTTGCGTAATAGCAGGGATCCAAAATTGCCTGTACAGAAGTGAATGACCATGCCATCTTCTAAATGGGGGATTAACTGTTCGAAAAACGCTTGGAATCCGATGGCGGGAATACTCACGGAAATAATTCCCGCGCCGTCAACCGCTTCCTTCATATCGGTGGTGATTATATTAATTTTAGCGAGGCCATCTCGCTTGAAGCCGTATAGATTGACTTGCGGTCCAGAAAGCCGTAGTTCTCGGCTCTCAATGATTTTTCCCAAGTCCTTGGCAAATTCAGGTAACTCGTATAACCGAACTTCGCGGTTGGCTAGCGCACAATCGGCGGCTTGACATCGTCCTGTGGTGCCTCCTCCGAGAATGGCTATGGGTTTATCTTTCAAGTGGTTTAGGTTGGTCATGTGGCATCACTATATACAATGACGTTGATAGACAAAAAGGGTGAGCATTCAGTCACATCCTCCATCAAAAGGAAGACAAAAAATAATGCTCTCCAAGCCCTCAAGAAGCATTACGATTCTATCAAGCAAAAGAAACTCGAACTTAGTCGAGAAAAATCGTGAGAGATGCTAAGAAGTTTATAACTATAGTAATAAATTATCGTTTCAATGTGTAAGGTTGTAGGTTAAGCCGAGGGTTCTTTTTTGGATAGAGCAAGCCGTTTTTCCAGTAGTGATTCGCCATTCTCTTGATTTTCGAAGACACATAACCCAATAATCAAAGATAACCCAGTCCTCCTCGCTAGGGTTTTTGGAATCTTTATAAATTAATTAATTTCAATTACGCAAACCTGGCTTGTTCTGGAGCTGGGTTTTGGAGAGGAAATATGATGGTGCGTCTCGACCTGAACATATTCGTCGAACGGTCACACGCTGCCGTGTTCCGTTTCTATGCGGAAAACCATGTCCAGAACCACCCCGCGGGGATCCAGACATGGAACTCGAACAACTGAAACTATCCGGTCTATAAAAGCAATTAGTGGTGAAGATAGGAGAGTTGATGAGTGCGTCTGGCTTTCTAGCAATATTTAAATCGACTCCATTAGCATTATGGTCGATGACGCATTCTACAAAGGTTGAGGAAAAGCAAAATTTACTGAGAAATACGTCCTTTTTAGTAGAAACAATCTATATCATCATTATCATCATCATTACCATACTAATTATACTTGATTTTGTTGATACAGGATTTTTCCTCGGCCCCTATCGCTTCTCTCACTGGATGGGGATAATCGGGTCTTCTTTTATCCTGGTTTTCGCACCATTATATTATATACTGAAACGGCGGTTCCCCCAGCAATATAAAATTCTGCTAAACCTCCACATCTTCGGGTTTACTTCTGCTTTCTTATTAGTGTCCATCCATTTGGCTGGACAACTAAGTCGCCCACTCCAATTTTATCCTGATCTAGGTGGTGGCGTAGCGCTCTATATTATCGTCGCTATTCTCGTTGTCACTGGCTATTTGTTCAGATATAATCTCATTACATTGAAAGGTGGAAAAAAGCTTCAACCTCATACTAACCGGATGCTCCACGTGAGTCTCATAAGTGGATTATACATCATATTGATTGTGCACATCGTTCTAAACTTTTTACTTGTGTAAAAATCTCTGTTCATATGTAATGTTAGAACCTGATCTATTCACTTAGAATCAAATAATACTCTATCAGAATTCTAAACTAGCATGGAAAACTAGTAAACAGTATCATAATAACACATTCCAGAGCAAAAGGAATTGAGTAAGCTCACGAGTGATCAAATTCTCTCTCACTACCAATAATCACGTGTATTATATTTCGCAAAGTGAAATTTCGAAGACGTATATGTGATTCCTGAAAAATGATGTGAAAGATGATTAGGTTCACTACATAGAATTGGATGATGTGTTATTCGTTTGAGTTTTTTAGATAAGGTTGATACCAATTGGCTTGTCGGCCAATAGTCATACGGAATTGGGGAGGCAGACAAGCGACACAAATATCATCTTTGTTCAGGAGCGGAAACCCGCATTGACAATGTTGTTCAGTTCCTGATTCTAATTCTTCAAGCAATTTGGTGTACCAACTTCTTATGTTGTTTTTCTCGTTCCTCTAAAGCCGCTAGTTTTTGGGGAACGAGTTCTTCAAGACGGTCGAACTCGGAGAGTATTTCACCATTCGGATTAATGGCATAGCAGGCTCCCTCAATCATCTGAGTTTGCAGGCGTCCATGTGCAATGGGGTTACCTTTCAAACCAGGGGCATCTAGAATTCCTTGTTTTATAGCCAGTTCATAGGTTGTGGGGTTCAACAGCGGATGAGGAGATTGATCTTCAGGAAGCTCGGATAAAACCCTTAGAAGAAGACTCGCATCGCTGACAAGTTGTTGTTTTCGGGCGAAAATCTGTGGATCTACCCGTGGGTTTGGTGTGCCACTTCTACATTCTTTAATCACTTGCCTGACAATCTTGCAACTCGTAATCACATCGTCCGCAGTTGCTGCGTGATCCGCTTCGCTGAACCCTACAACATGAACGATTACGGGTTCTAACATCATTGAGGTATATGCTGATGCCGCTAACTGACCTTTTGCCGCATCGAGGTCCACAGGAAAGCTGAAGAGCCCTGCACGCACTTGGCGAATAACCTGAAAGGAATTATCCTGTAATGATTCAACCAATGCGAGTTTGGCCCACATTTTCGCCAGATCCATAGCAGGTGACGTGCCAAGTGGAGTGTTCATCATTAATTGCGCAACGTAATGCCGCACACCCATTGACTTGGCAATGAAGGCAGACCAGAATGCAGATGCCACGGCGATAGTATCATGGGCCTGCCGTAGACTCCAATGGTGGGGTTCATTGACTTCAACAGGGATGCCCTGTTTGCCATGCCAGGTAAAGTTGTTCATATTTTCTTGGATGGCTTCTGTTAAGGGGCGTGTGCTCCGTCCGTCGAGAACACTATACCAGTTAATGGGTGTTGCACACCATGCATTATGGATGGTCTTGTGGAGAAGCTTGGCCCATTTCAGGAGGTCTTGGGTGCCACTGTAGCAGCGGAGAAGCGGATAGTTACCTCGCCGTGAGGCAGCATACATGGCACGAAGATCCTTTTTTGTGCGAATTGGGACACCACCGGCACCTTCGACTGAGTCTTTCATTTCGTCCGGGCGGAAGAAAAACTGTTGAGCATTTTGATCAGGACCAATAGAGAGAATATCTAAGCATTTGGCGTCAGCAATCTTTGCAATTCCTTGAATCGTATCGTCTAAACTTGGTAATCCAAAATGGTGCCGGATCACTGGCCAAGGTTTTCGTTCTGTCATCCGTGCCAATAACGTCGTGGAATAAGTTTTAGGACCCATGTGCTGAGCTCTTTCCTCGAACTTTTGCGGGTTACAATCAGCGGCTAAAAACATGAGCACGTCTTCATCGGTTGACGTTCCATCAAAATAATAGTCGAAGAACCCCACTTTGCGTACTTTCTCGGTAACAGGTGTTGTGCCGCCAAAGAGCCAGGTTCGCTTTGTAAGATTACGTTTATGTACCTCTTTTTTGAGCTTCTGTGTCAGCCGATATGCCGCGGTGGGTGTAAGTCGGTAGCTTAACCCGATAATTGGAGCATCAGTTTGCTCTACTTCATCGAGAATCCTAGAGATTGGAGTTGCTGGTCCTAGAAACTTCGTTTGGTAGCCTTTGGCTTTTGCCAGTTGCAAGAAATTTAATGTCCCGGCAACGTGGACACAATTCCCTAAACACGCACCCAGAATGAGTTTGATTGCTTTTGTGGATTTACGCATTTTGGTCATTCGGAATCAACTCCCTCCCATTCTTCTTGGACTACTGCCAGTTCCTCGGCAACTTCCAGAGCTACAAGAGATCCGTCCCACACATACATCAGTAATTCAGATGGAGACAGATCAGCGATTCCAAGGTTCTCGGTATTCCGTCCTTCTCGCCAGAAATCACGACCACATAACTGTGAAGCCATCGCGATTGTTGCTCGAATAGTAGGAGTCGGTACACCTGCTAGTTCACCCAATGCTGCTATAGGTACCAACCCGGTGGGCACATCTTCAAAGAGATAGCGATGGTCCAACGAACTCGGAGCTCCCAAACCTTGGTAGGCAGAAGTTGTGTGCAAGCATTCATACAAGGTGGTCCCTTCAGCGTCGTAGACTGTCCGTAACCATTCAGCAGCTGAAAGGATATTTTTCCCAAAGGCATTTCCCACCGCAACTCTTTCGGCGTCAATACATTCGAGGAAACGGGCAACCGAAGGTGAGACACCTTCAAGATAATGATTATATTGACCATTGGTGGTTTCAGCCCGACCAATATTTAGAATCAAAGGGGCTGGATGAAACACTGAACCAATATTGGCAAGACCGGTTTCGAGTACGTCTTGGGCATTTCGGACATTTGGGAGAATGGGGGAAACCAGATTGCAGACCATTTCGGTGTGTTTTGCAGGAAAACCGGCTACGGGTAATTCTGATTTAATTGCCGAGACGTGGGCTTTTCCTGATGTGATTACGCGACTTACAAGTGGAAATGTTTGTGCTTCTGCAATGATTGGTCGCCAACCCGTGAGTCCCTCCACTATGGTAGAGAACTCTAATGCACCACCCGTTCGTCCTGGAATAAGGACAACCAGTTGTTCGTGTGTCAGATGGGGTGCACATTTTCGAGCTAAATCGTGATGCGCGGATGCAGGAACAACGAGAAAAACAAAATCTACATCGGAAATGGCGTGTTTAATGCTAGAGGTACAACGTGCTAACTGACCGAATCCATTAACTTCTCCTTCAACATGAATTCCATTTTGTTTTTGTATTGGACGCAGTCTGGATTTTGATCGATTGTAAAGATTTACGTCGTGACCGCTGAGGGCAAGATAGGCTGCTAGCCCTTGGCCTCCGTGTCCCGCGCCCAAGATTGCCAGTTTAGCAGACATTGCCTTCGTCTCCTTATGGGGGAATTCACAGATGGTTTGGTGGAGCTGTATTTCGTGGTGAGGAAAATTCTAGCTCTGCACTCAAACTAGCCTCTGTGGTAAACTTGGGAAGATTTGACCGTCAATTTCATGACCGTCAAATTTTTAACCGTTAAAAGTTTTATTGTATTAGATATAAGTGTTTTGCAGTCTTTTATAAGTTTTATAAACTCAGAACAAAAATTTGGAAGTGAAGATTCTGGGAGATGCTCCTCGTACACAAACGCGGGCTATCACACAGCCCAAATCAGCATCCATGCTCGTCCGCCCTATTACCGCCAGTATATTACGACATTTAACAGAAGAAGAACACTCTCTCGGTGAATTAGCAAAGCTGTTAGGCCTAAGCAAAAGCCGCATCAGCTATCACTTAAAACGTCTTAAGGAAGAGAACCTGATTATAAAAACTCGAGAAGAATATTACCGAGGCGGAATCCGGAAATTCTATCGCGCCGTGTTTCCGTTACAAGTACCCAAACTTCGATCCCTCTTGCCAGCCGAACAGGAAGCCCTGTTACGCCCCATAAAGACCTTCCTTTGGGGATATCTGTTAGGAAAAATCGGAAGCCAAAACCTTGATCTCCACGAGGTCGCAAGCCCATTAATCGATCAATATGCCCAAGAAATCGCAGAAGCCATTGAGGTACAAATCGATGAAGCCGAAGACAGTAATGAATCAAAGGCAGAGTTCCTTTATCTTTCACTCCTAAATAAGTATACAAAATTGCACATAGAAGAAAAAAAGATCAATATTGAAAAACTAGGAAAGAAACCTCCAAAATCCAGCTCAACCTCTTAACCCCGCGCTCCCAACATTCTCTCAAAAAGGGCAAACAGTGAATTTTGCTGAATCCTAATCTTCTTTGTGTTATTAGACAGTTTACAAGATTTCGAAGACGTATTTGCTATTCCTATCATACCGTGAAAGAAGTTTTGTGTCGTGTTACAGAATTGGGTTTTACACTATTCGCTTGAGTTTTCAAGACAAGGTTGATATTCACAAGGAAACTGGTCTGTACTTTCGACGGATTTCAGCATTGACCAAGTTTAAAGGAAAGGGTTACTTGGATGAATCAAACAACGTTAGTTGGGATACCGATATCACTAACAAATACTACAATTGATGAAAACCTTGTTCGAGCTCGCCGCGTCATCAAATGGACTGCCTTCGTTGTCCTGGCCTTGGCAATCATCTGGTTCCTCGTGGCATTGCTCTCAGGAAGTGTAGGGCTATTAGCAAAAGGAATTGATTCTCTCACCGATTTAATCGCTATCGTCACGGTATTTCTTGGACTTTGGCTTGCACAGCGAAAGCCCAACGAAAAATACCCTTACGGCTATTTCAAGGCTGAAACAATGGCGGCCCTAATTGTTGCCTTGTTTATTTTCATTACTGGGGTGAGCGTACTCTGGCAGGCAATCCAACGCATTGTATTTCCAACCGATTTGCGTTTTCTTGGACTCGCGTTGATAGTGTCCATTGCATCAATCCCGCTAATCTTTGTGATGTCATGGTATCTGAAAAAAATAGGTCGAGAAACCGGCAGTAATGCAGTGTATAATTCGGGGCAGGAATTCCAAATGGACATTTTAGCCTCGATCGCGGTCGTTGTAGGTTTAGTCTTCGCGCTGTTTGGGTTGCCATGGATTGAGCCCATTGTGGGATTCGTAATCGGTCTGTTGATCCTGAGAAGCAGTGTACAGCTGATTTACGAATCAGGTCTCATCCTAATGGATGCCGGGCAAGATCCTGAACAAATCACAGCCATCGAGCAACTCGCTTCACCGATTCACGGCGTCCTTGGTGTCCACGCGATACGGCTTCGCAGAGCAGGACCCATTTGTTTTGGAGAGATGCATCTAGAAGTACCTGGCAAAACAACGGTCCTCCAATCACATCTTTTAGCCGAAGAAATCTCTACACGCATCAAAGAAGCCTATCCAGAAGTGTTATCCTTTCTCGTCCATGTTGAACCCGTTTTACCCGTCACATTCCGTGTTGCCTTCCCGGTCGACCAAGAAAACGCCACACCAGACACGCAACCAAGCACACACTTCGGATCCACTCCCTATTTCTTAATATTAGACATTGACAAGCGGAAGATTACCCTGTGGGAAACAATGCCCAATCTCTTCGCAAAAGATACAAAACAACGCGGAAAAAATACAGCCCATTTGTTAATAGATTCCAAAGTGGAGATTGTCTTTGCAGATAAAATGGGTGAGACACCACTAAGCATCTTGCGAAACCATCTAATTCACGTTTATAAGCAAAACTCTCAAGCTAGTTGTCGAAAGAATATCGATGCTTATTTGGAAGATGAACTCCGTGCCCTCAAAGCGAAGGAAAAAGCCCATTAAACGGCTGGGTGTTGTCCAGGTGTAATTGTGAATTGGATTAGCGCAATCTTTAGACTGTATCAAAAAAGTCACCAACCTGCAGATCTGCAACCTGTAGGATTTCCTGCACGACTTGTATTGTTCCGGTTTTTTTGCGGGCTATCCTATGATAGGAACCGAACACCATCCGGGCGTTCTAGGTGGGTAAGTTTCGGACAACGGTGAAAATGAAAGCATTAATTATTTGCCGATACAACCTCAAAACGAGGGATATCAGACTTTGCGAAAAGCAATCTGGATTAGGCTAGTCCTAATCGGGATTCTATTACTCCAAATCCCCATATTACAAATACCTCTCGCTAGAACATCCTCTCACGAGAAGGAAACTCCCGTACTAGCACTCCCGACACCCGATGCCCCCGTTGACACGCAAGTTAAAGTGGTTCTGAACAACACGCATGATAATCTCTTATTCAATGTGCCAATCTCTGATCCCGGGCTCTACAATTACACAATGACCATGCTTGTTGATAGCGCGGATCCAGGGATGGGTATAGATCTCTATCTTCGGTTGTACGAAAGCGTGAATGAGTACGTGCCCCAATTAGATACATATCTTCCGAAGGATCGCGAATTTGATTCCGGTCAATGGTGGAACTTCCTACCCGGCTGGTCAAGCCAGTACTGGACCGAATTCATGGTGGTCCAATCCGGTTCCGCCATTATCGAATTTGACCTCACCTGGTATACGCCATGGGATCAAGTATCGGTGAATTTCACGATCAGTCAACAATACTCCTTCGCCGATGCACCATCCGCTCCTCTGGGACAGAATACCACCATGCGATGGACGGAGGAGGATGCATGGAACGTAACTACATTCACTGCTCCCTCGAACGCCCTGTACAATATCTCCTTGTCTGCCAGCGTGCCCTACAGTACCACCGCGGGCTGGCCTGGCGACCCCAATTTCTTCATGTTTGACGTCCTGGCATTATTTGATCTCATCTATGGATCACGCATGAGCTATTCGGAATGGATGCCCACCTGTAATATTCCGGCAGGACCCGCGACCGGGGTTGCCACGTGGACTGCAATGCAAACGATTCCCCTACCTGCAGGTGATTACTACCTAGTGGGTAGAAGCCTGCCTTTCTTGTTTCTGAATGGTACCTACATTGACCTGGCCCTCTACGTGGAACCGGTCTCCACACTCGCGTTGGGCGCGGACGAATCACTCCCGTTATACTTTGATGCCGCCGCACCCACAAATGACGCCTATGTGGCGGTCACCGTACCCAGTAACTATATGTTCGATTTCTACCTGAGCAATCCTGAAGGCGGGAATTGGACCGTTGCCACCTATGATGCCTGGCATGGAATGCCCGTTTCCCCAACCTACGACTACTATGAGGACCCCACCTTCAACGTGACCGTAGAAACGCGGTACAACTACGGTGTCGCCTTGAAACAGCCAGTAATGATGGTCAATCCCGGTTCAGGGCTCTTGGGCGAACAATACTTTGAGCCATACGTGTTCATAGGAACCGAGGTTGCCTACTTGGATGATGTTCCACAACTAGCAACCTTTCCGCTCTTTGGTGGTCCAACCTGTTTTTGGAACACGTTCTACCTCTTTGTGGAAGCCACACCAGGATTTGTTGGACCTCCCAGCGCGACCTTCAACATTAGTTTGAATCTCGATACTACCCCTATTCCCCAACTCACGACCACTAGTGTGATTGTGCCAATTAATCAGACCATTGCACCCTTTTACCACGGGTTCTTGTTGCCCGTGGAAAGTGGTGTGACCTATGAAATCAGTGCCACACCAACCTATACCTCAAACGGCGTGGTCATGTTACAAGGGATGTCCGCCCAAGGTGAATTCTACAAGGATTGGGGCATAGGTGCGTATTATCCACTTTTCAAAGCGGTCGGCATGGCCGGCATAATGGCCCCAGGTGTTCTCGCCACATACAGCGTGAACGACACGATATCCGTCTGCTTTACCGCAGTACGAGATACGACCATGCTCGTCGTCGTTCTTGGCGCCCAACCCATGTTAGGTCCAAGCGACACTACTGAGCTCAATGTCAGCCTGACCATAACCCAACCCACGGACTACACGATAGGATCAGAACATACAGTAACCACCACGTCAACCGAATACGATTTCACCAGTTTCAATGTCCCACTCATTGCTGGATACAGCTATCAAATCAGCCTCTCCATTGACCACGGTAGCATCTTAGCCGCAGGCACTTTCTTCGATGATGCCGGACAGCTTCCCTTTGACATTAGCGTTTACGACCAATGGTTCATTGTTGTGCATTACGCTTTAATGAGCGTCACACGCACCTATACTGCCACACACACTGGAATCGTCACCTTCACCCTCGTACACCAAGGTGATGCTCGCTTCTCCATAAATCTCATTGACGACACACCACCCGCTGTCGAAATCTTGGAACCCGCATGGGGCGATACCTTCGAGGCTGGCGACATCATCATCAACTTCACCGCCAGCGACGAAATCGGTCTTGCCTCCCTTGTCGTGGGCATTGATGGTAGCGAAGAAAGCCTCCCCCTGGACAGCACCAGCTACACCTACGCTGATGCTACTTCTGGTCTCCACCATATCTACATTGAAGCGGAGGATACCCAAGGCAACATCGCCATTGACAGCATTACCATCCTCATCCTCCCCGAACCCACATCCTGGACCCTCGGGCAAAACGCTGCCTACGGGCTTCTCTATCCCATGCTCTTCATAGGTGCTGCTGCCACCGGTGTAATTTGCTTCCTTCTCGGCTGGTTCATCAAAGGACGACGAAGACCCTAACTGACAAATCAATCTAGTGAACCCTACGCTGGACAGACCCCTGTCCAGCTTCCCATCTTTTTAATATTCAGCCAGAATTTAGAACTCTCCAAGTACACCGTTAACCAATGAGCATATTCACTACGAGGACACCTTAGAGCCTGCTGACACGACCTTAGGTCCGATGTTTTACGGCCCGATCGTACATTTCCCAGTGATCTTTGTAGGCGGTTTTTTCCTTTGCCAACTCCTCTAACACACGCATTCGAATCACTAGGCTCTCTAATGATTCAGCGGGGTCCGCTTCGATTTCACCAGCGATTTTTCGCGAAAGGTCAACGGGGGCTCCAGCCTTGAGGCACGAAACGACAATTTTTTCTTTGGTGAACGGTTCAGTCTCCCCTGACCGCTTCACCACAGTCTTGACCATAATCCCACCTGATATTGGTAATTTACCCGGCGCTTTATCCCTCTTTCCATCAAAACAAGTCAAATCATGACATCAAGAGGAGTACTTCTTCAAAGTCACAATAAGCCTCGCTGCAGGCTACCTAAGAAACCCGCCACATATATGACATCGATCATCGTTCGTTGCTGCACACTCTCGACAAACGTAAACGCCACAACTAAAACAGACCACATCTGTCCGCTTTTTCGCACAGATAGCGCACATTTCCATCTTCAATCTCCACCAGCCAATATGACTGTCACACTGCATCTGATAAATGCTTAGATGAAAACATCAAAATGAATACACTGCAGCTATTATGAAACTGGCAAATTTTTCCTCCTTAAATCCACTGCATCAGACCACTCTAGTGGTCGAAACTTGGTTGTGCCTATTCTATCAGGTCCTCTACGCTGCAGCGCCAACAATCAGGAGAATCACACCAACAATAATCAGGATCAACATGAGCTCCGAAAAAGCGAACCCGACCACCATGAGTGTATAGAATCCAAGATAGAAATACGCTGCGTAGAGACCATAGCCAAGTAGTTCCAAGATAATTGGAAGAAACCCGACAATTAATAGGATCAGTCCAAGGATTAGAATACCTTTTCTCATTCTCAATCACTTCTAAGGGGTGAGTGTCTTCTAATTCTCCAGTTGCTATTTATACTTGAGCAATCGATTTATTTTTCCCGAGCCTTCTTGGCCCGTCGCCAAGGTCGTGGAAAAATCAATGGTGTTGTCTCACGGTAGACGCGATACTTGTCACCAAACCGTTGCTCAAGCTGCGGCTCTTCCCGCCGTTTCAGCCACACCCAAAGCAGGACCAACACAACCAGCGGAATGACAATAATTGCAGTAATCGATTGCCATAACCAGCCAATCCCACTGAGCACAATCAAAAATCCCAAAATCATCGGA
Source organism: Candidatus Hermodarchaeota archaeon (assembly GCA_016840595.1). Next base: position 24,491 of record JAEOSA010000002.1, read on the forward strand.
TTCCGTGTATATCGGTACAATCCTGTGGTTACTAACTCAATTGACTGCGCCGCTTCATCCACATCTCCCCACGGAAACCCCCGCCCCCCGCGATACAATTGAATCATCGATCCCCAACACAGTACCCCCCCGACCACAAGGACACTTATCCCAATGATGAGATTCCACGGAAAAGGCGGAAACAACGGTAACAACAAAATCGTATCCACCCATTTCCCCACCCACCACGTCGTCAACGGAATGACAACCAAAAATAACAACACGACAACCGGGATTACCCGCCACGACAATCTCCGTTCCTTCTGCTTTTCGACTGTAGATTCCATCAATATGGACCACTCCGATTCCTCTTTAACACCATCAGCCGAAATTAATGATTTCTATTCCCTCTTCATATCTAGACCCAAAAAGAAATCCCATGGAGGTAATTTCTCAAATTTAAGAGATAGACGCGGATATACAAATGCGCAGGAGGGTAACAAACGCTATGAAACCCGAAGAAGATGCTGCAGGTCAGGTGATGTGGGCATATTATCACGGTCGAGATGTCATTGAAATCTGGGAAAGAGATGACGGCTTCTTCACCGCTACCTCTACTGAGCCCAAACGATACTTCTTAGAATACAAAGACTGGGCGCCTCATGAAAAACAAGCGATGAAGTTTGTAAAAGGAAAAGTGTTGGATATCGGCTGTGGAGCCGGCAGACATTCCCTGTACTTACAGAACAAGGGCTTTGACGTGCTTGGAATTGACAGCTCACCTCTTGCGATAAAAGTGTGCAAATTGCGTGGAGTGAAACAAGCCGAAGTCCTGACCCTTGAAGACGCCACTTTCAAGCCCGGCGTGTTTGATACTATCCTCATGTTAGGGAACAACTTTAGCGTCTTTGGCACTTTCAACAAGGCAAGACGACTACTAAAGAAACTTCATCAGATGACCTCAAAACGTGCACTCATCATTGCTGAAACCCGTAACCCCTACAAAACCGATAATCAGGCGTATTTAGACTATTACGAGGCCAACAAGAAAAAGAATCGAATGAGTGGCCAATTACGCGGGCGAGTACGATTTGAGAAATTCGTTTCAAAATGGTTTGATTGGCTCATGGTGTCCAAAGACGAAATGCAAGAAATACTGAATGGAACAAAATGGATGGTTCAGGAATTCATCGATTCAGGCGACGCTCAATATGTGGCTATCATCGAAAAGCTATCCTGAAGGTCATTCAACTTGCTTTCAAACACCCCCAGCACTTGGGGGTGTGTTCTAATAACATTGGGGTGGCTGTAGTGATTGGGGGTAGTATGCTCTGAGGTGCTTGCGCATTTCGTAACAGAGGTGGCATTCATTCACAAACTTCTGCTTTACGGATACTCCTTTTTCTTTGACCAGCTCATAGAGTGCTCTGGGTCCTTTTTTTGCAAGCCGTTGGATTATGATGTGGTCGCGGGGCTCATATTCTGCGAGCAAGTGGTGTAGTGGGGTAGTTTTGGCATCTCCGATGCAGATGCCGGGACATAGTGTGACGTTTCCTTCGTAATCGATTTCGATGGTTTTAGGGTCTGTGAGCTTTGTTCCTAACCAATACGGTGGTTGGCATTTGCCAGTGGGAGGGTCAGAATGAGTTGGGACGAGGTGACTGAGTGTGTCAGCGGCTCTGCCTTCGAAGTCGACTTGGTATGATGAAATTTCAATGCCAGGTATCCCGGTGAGGGCATCGAGCATCTTCTGGGTTCGAATGTCGAATTCATTGGAGGGTTTTTCAAGTTCAAGAAATTGGGAATCGACCCAGATGTGATCAAAGGACATTTGTGAAGCGACTTCCACTCCTCTTCTCACATCTTTGAATGGTATGAATTCTTGATGAAAACTATCAACACTAAACGTAATTTGAGTAAGTCCGGCCTGTTGTAACTTCCTGAGGGTATTTTGGGCAATGGACTCGGTGGTGGCCCAATACCCATTAGTGATAATCCCTCGTTTTGGAATATCTAGCTGTTTTGCCGTGGAGATGGCAAAAAGCAGTGTATCGAAATACACGGTGGGCTCACCTCCGTGCACAGTGATCCCCTCAAGCGGCTGAGTGTTCTTTAGCTCAGTGAGCCAACGTCGGATATCATCATAATTCATATATCCCTCTCTCTGCGGTCCCGCCTTGTACACACAGTGTCTACATTGGGACGGACACCGAAAGGTGAGAAGCAAATCAACACCTGTGAGTCGCATGTTCCCAGTGCCTCCCTATTATACAATTACGAACTTGATGAAAGTAGGTCCCGTTTAACCCTTAGTTGTATTGGTAACACTAACAAGAGAGGAACTCAAGCGGAATGAGCTAATGGGAAGTGTAATCGGAGCAGACTTGATTCTAAAGGCTCCCGGGCTATAAACTGACTATCACCAATAATCTGTGTAAAAAGAAAACGTGGTCACCTAGCTCACCAGATTATGCATAGCTAGACCTCTGTGTCTAGAGCGGATTCTTCGTCTTGGAAAGAGAACACGTCTTCGATGGAGCGCTTAAACGCGTGTGCAATCTTATAGGCGAGCCGTAACGATGGGTTATACTTGCTCTTCTCAAGAAACAAAATGGTCTGCCGGGTCACTCCGACCATCTCGGCCAACTGTTCTTGGGTCCATCCTCGCTGCTCACGGAATTCACGAATACGCGTCTTCACTGTCAGTCTCCACGCCGATCATAAATCACCATCGAAGCTCCCCACACTAAATAACCCACAGCCATCACAATCGTCAACCACGCAAAAAACAGCAGTGAAACTGGTGAACCGCCCAGTAGCACCCACGTCACAGCCACGCTCACACCAACCAAAGTCGTAATAAGCATCACCGCAAAAAACCCGTTTCGTGCAGCGCGATTGAAATTATTTCCCAAACGTTCATCCTCGTGTGCTCCAACCCGGAAGAACCCAAACCACCCGAAAAACCCTAAAAAACCAAGCCAGGCCGGCGACCCGGTCACAGGATACAGGAGTCCGAGTAGCCCTAAGAAGCCAACCAATCCTAGATAGTAATACTTCATAATCACCAACCCCGTGATGTAAAATATTTCTAACGTTAAAAATATTTAACATTATCGGTAGGTGACAATAAAAACACACCACGGCTTAACACTACTAAAAAATTTGAAATAAAGAAGGGGGCGTTCACCCCTGCTAATCGTAAAACACCCGTGTTCCCAGTAATACACAAGTCATCTTTTCATTCATGAACCTGACATTTCGTCTCCACTTTCTAACAAACAATGGAACTTACTAAAACCCACGACCTCCAAGCCCCGCTGACCTCAAACTAGTAATTCAATTTGCCGGTGGCCTTGTCATTATCGATCGTGGTCTGCTGGGCACTGGTCAAGACTCCAATAGATAACTGGAATATCGGCAATTTTTAGACCGTGGAGCAGTTTGGGGAACATGACAAGGATAGTTCCAAAGGTTGGTCCACGAACCTTTATGCGGTAGGGAGTGTTCTCACCAGTGCTGATGGCATGGAAACAAAGTTCTCCGCGACCCGCTTCAACGCAATGGAACGCTTCACCTGCGGGGATCTTTAACCGCCAGGTAATTTTCTTGTCTTCCGGGGTCTTTGTTTCGCACACGGGTCCACTGGGAAGTTGGTCCAATGCACGTTCAATGATGTTAAGGCTCTCTTCAATTTCCAGTCGACGACAAAGGAATCGGTGATAGGCGTCACCTTTTGTGGCAGTGACCGTGTTAGGACCTATGTCTTCATAGGCTTCGTAAGGAGTGGCGGTTCTGATGTCAAAATCAACACCTGAGGCACGTAGATTGGGGCCTGTGACATCATTTTGAATTGCCGTTTCTTTTGATAAGATACCGAGTCCTTCTGTACGATCTATGAAGGTTGTGTTATGGATTAAGAGGTCATCATAAGTTTGAAGGCGTTTTCGGAGATAGCGAATTAGTTGTTCTGCTTTCTGTTGAAAGTCCGGTTGAATGTCGCGGCGGACGCCTCCAATGGTGTTATAAATATGATAGATTCTTGCCCCGGTGAGTTCTTCAAGTAATAGCAGAACTTGATCGCGGTCACCCCAGACAAGGCGTTCGATGGTATCGAAGCCTGTTGCTGCACCGCCAAATCCAAGGTTCATCAGGTGGCTTTGGATTCGCGAAAGTTCTGCTTGTACCACACGTAAATACTGTCCGCGCTGAGGGACCACTATGCCACTAAGTTTTTCTGTGACGCCGCTGTAGGCGAGTTCGTAGGAAGCGCCATCAAGTACACAGATTCGAGGAACGAGCATCGTGTTTTGCTGCCATGTACGGTATTCCATGAGTTTTTCGAAGCCACGATGCAAATATCCAGGGTAGGGTGTAGCATTAACGATTATTTCGCCATCCAATTTGAGGGCCATATTGAAGTTCCCTGAGGCAGGATGCTGTGATCCGAAGACAACGTCGAATTCGGCTTGAGTGGCATCTGCGCTTATTAGTGGATAGGGCGCCACTGCCATTTTTCCGGCGTCAGTGTTCGTTTTCTCCTCTTTTCCGAGATATCCGCCTTGAATGGCTTGGATGGCATGGACAACGGCAACGCCGATGGGTTCAGGGCGCGGTGGACACCCCGCTATCCAGATGTCCACGGGGATGTACTTGCTGATGTCTTTGATGGTGTTATAACTATCCCAGTAGGTCCCGCCTGTCATAGGGCAATTGCCGAGGGCAATGACCCATTTTGGTTGTGGCATTAATGAGTAAATGCGGATGATTCGTTTTAGCGTCTTAGGCGTGACATAACCACCAACAAGCAAACAATCGGCGTGTCGAGGCGAACCAACGGCTAGAAGCCCAAAACGCTCCATGTCGAAGGAACTAGCCACCCATGGAACGGCTTCAATGAAACAGCAACCTGTCATATAATTGACAATCCAAATGCTCCTTGAACGTGCCCACGAAACAGTATTTTTTATTTTCGGGGCTTCAGGGTGCTCCAATGTTGGGGGCACTGCCAGCATCTCGGGTGTATAGATTAGGGTTTCTGGTTTCATTGTGAGTAGAATGGGAAAATTAGTGAAGGAGAGGGCGCCGGTAGGGCAATTGTCTACGCATAAGCCACAGAAACAACATTTCCGGAAATCAATTTGGGGTTGAAGACCAGTTTTGTTTTCTTCGCTCTTTTCTCGGTCCACCATCTGAATTGCATTGTTTGGACACACATTTGCGCAGATTTTGCACCCTTTACATAACTCAGGTTTGTAGAGTTGGCGTCCTCGGTGTAACTCCGTCAATGGCATATCCGGTGGAAAGGAAAAGGTCATAGGTTTTGATACAGCTAGCCCTAATACGCTTTTTAGAGCATTAAAAATTCGAGACATTTTCTATTTCTCCCGCTTTTTGAAGTATTCTTTGTCGACATAGTTACGCCAGTTGAAGTCTTTGCGCAATGGCGGTTTTCCCTTCCAATCTTCGAGGAACAATGGCTTCAGCATCGTATTTCCCACAAAATTAACCCCAAAGAGCTCCCACATTTCCCGCTCATGCATGGCTGCAGATTCCCAGATAGTTGATAGGCTCGTAATCTTGGGCTTGCTTCGCGGGATCCGTGTAGCCACTTTTACGTAAATGTTACTTGCAAGATGGTGAACTAAATAGTAAATTTCAAATTCCCCTTGTTCTAGCCAGTCGATGACGGTGACGGTCAAACAGCGCGAAAAGCCGTGTTCTTTAAGATGCGTGCTCAAATCTACGTATGTTGTTGTATCTGTTGTGAGTGTAAGTAGGTTATCTCGAATCTCGATATCGGAAATAGGATACTGCGATTTCAACGCCTTTGAAAAGGTTGGTAGCTCCAACGCCTCGTCTTTCATGTTGTTACGCTCCTGGCGAACTCGAGCTCTGAAACTTAGGAGAAACTAATTTTATTATTAGGTTATCTAAATACCTAACGCATATCATCAATTTTTAATTGCTTATCTAAAGCTTCAGGAAATCATCTCAGATCCCAAACAGCGTTGCAGATCACAAGTATCACATCGATTGATACAGGGTTGAATTCCCCTTGTAATTCATTCAGAACTCGAAGTGTACGGTGCTATTTTTCCCATGTCAAAAACCTATGCGTGATTATTAATCCAAAGGTTTTCTGTTTTGTATTGGTTACCGTTTCTTAAGGAAATCCATATAGTAAACCGATTTCTTATAGACTCATCAGGACTAGAAGCCATTAATTTCTGGAACACTCGAAGGGGTGAAAAAATGTCAAAGGGCATGAAATGTCCCAAATGTGGTGAAAGATGGAAACTCCGCCTCATGTTGTTAGATACACCTGAAAACAGAGAGAAGGAAAAACAAGACCCAGATGGCATTCTCTTAGTCGCATCAAAGGCCCTTGATGGAAAAATGGAATGTCTCAAGTGTGGGCACTTTTGGGCTACCTAGGTTAATCTTTGATGGGCTAGAAGTCGTCCACCCCGGCGCCTCGTACATCCACTGGGATTCAGTGTACCAATTGGATGCACCGAGAGTCAAATGGCAATTTAAACAAATCCCGTTATTCGAGTTGCTGATGTCATTTGGTTTATGTAGTAGCCCAACCTATGGTGGAACATACAAAGTAGGGGTGAACTACTATGGGAACCAGAAAAGAAAAGGTGCATTACACCGAACTGCTTCCACATGAATTCCAGCAACGTCTACAAGCAAAGCCTGTCGCCTATTTGCCCCTCGGCACCTTGGAATGGCATGGGCCTCATCTCCCCTTAGGCTCTGATAGCATCCAAAGCGAGGGACTAATGGTCGCCTGTGCCCGCCAGCTGGGCGGAATTGTGCTACCCCCCCTGTATCTGGGGCCCGACCAAGCCCTTATCACTGAAGACGGGCAAAGCTTCTATGGCATGGACGCACTCCCAGACTCCCTCCCACCCCAACAACTCCCAGGCAGCTGTTACTGGGTTTCGAACGGCTTTTTCAAAGTACTTGTTGATATGATTCTCATCCAAATCAAACGCGCAGGCTTCCAAGGCGTGT
>JAEOSA010000269.1 GCA_016840595.1 Candidatus Hermodarchaeota archaeon
TCGTTGACCCAGCATCACCACTAGCGGAGTTTCTGTCATGCCCGCCATGCTGAAGGCTTCCGTCATCAAGCAGAAACCTCCACCTGAAGTTCCCGTCATTGCCCTTACTCCTGCATGGGCAGCGCCAATGGTCATATTGATGGCTGCAATTTCACTTTCAGGCTGGTGCGTCACTATGCCAAACTGTTCGCCTTGAGCGAAAAAGAAATGGAGAACGCCAGAGGAGGGCGTCATGGGGTACGCTGCATAGAATTTACATCCAGCGGCCATTGCTCCCAATGCTATCGCTTCACTCCCCGGGATTAGTATCCGGTTCCGTTTCGTTTTGGAGATGGCTTTAATCTGATAACTAAACTCGTTCGAGAAGTGTTTTCTCGCATAATCATATCCAGCACGAACTGCCCGATGATTCATCTCGACGACTTTATCACCCTTGCGTTGAAAGTTCTCCTGAAGTATCTCCTCAAGAATCGTGACATCATAATCCAGAACAGCTAAGGCGGCACCCAGAGCAATCACGTTCCGAATGACTGGAGTACCTTCGATTTCCTTCTGCAAAGTTTTCAATGGGATGGGGCACAGGAATTTCTTATCAGTGGGAATGTCAGGATGATCAGTGGGAATGCGATCACTATCATAGATGTAACCACCATCTTTGGAAACATGTTTGTGGTGGCGTTTCATGGTCAATGCGTCCAAAGCAATGACGAGATTGATAGTGTCCCAGTGACTGTAAACCGGATAGCCTGCTGCTCGAAGGGTGTAGAAATTATGTCCACCTCGAATAAGGGACGGATAATCAATGGAACCAAATACATACAGGCCTCCACGAAAGAAGGATTTGGCTAACAGGAAGCCAGCTGCATTGATACCCTGTCCCGCTTCACCACCAACTAACAGAGATATCTCATCTTGTTGCACTGCTGGTCACCGTTCCTTTTTTTACAGTGGATGATGGCTCCTCAAAACTCTTTGTAACTTCTTAGCTCCTCAACACTACAACAGACGCTGGTACTCTTCGAGTCAGTGTATAGTCAAACAAAATTCGGCAGAAATTAAAGGGCCACAACTGAATAGAAATCCACTTTTCTCTAATAACAGAGGGTGTTCTTGTGAAAATCGAAGTTCAACCAACTTCTTTCACTTCTGAAGGAGAAACGCTCCAGGGACATTTTGTGCTTCCCCACGGAACTGGACCATTTCCGGGTATCTGTAAATTCCATGGTCTTCCCGGATCATCTGACCAAATTGGTGGGATCGCAACACGATTAGCTGAAGCGGGATTTGCCGTGTTGACATTTGATTTTAGGGGATTTCGCAGCAGTGAAGGGTTGTTTCGGCTGGCTCACCAGGTGAAAGATGCTAAACTTGCTATCACTCATTTACTTGAATCTCACTATACCAAAGGAAAGTGGGTTGGAGTGTATGGGGCCAGTTATGGAGGAGCGGTGGCCGTACTCGCTGCAGCCCGGGATTCACGAATTAGTGCTGTTAACCTCCGTGCTCCTGTATACGATACCTTATGGTTTGCTCGTTCACCAATGATTCCTACGGCTGTCGAAGAACTGATTCAAAATACTCCTGATCAAATGCATGGGCTCACTGAGCCGCAAATTCGTAAAGACGTTCTTCACTGGATGGTTGAAGATGCTAAACAATTGAATCCCATGAACGAAATTGACAAAGTTGCACCACGTCCCCTATTAATCATCACTGGAGATGCAGATCTTAGCATCGATTTATCTGGTATAAAACGGCTCTTCGATGCAGCAAAGGAACCGAAAGAGCTGGTCGTTGTCAAAGGAGCAGATCACAATCTATCAAGTCCAGTAGCATACGAGAAGACCGTTAATGCTGTAATCGCATGGTTTCAACGACAAATCATTCAGCAATCCAAGTAGAAGGCATTGTGGACTCAGATACTTTTGATTAGTATACCAACATAATGATTCCTGCTATTCTCTTTCATGTCGGTTTTACAAAGTGATAGGCGTTTTTCAATCCCTATCGGTGTACTGAAATTTTTAGGTGTGAACTTACTGCCCCTAGTATGGGTGTCAGACATGATTCGTTGCCCAGAATGTAAAGAATGGATCTCCGGTGATTCTCTAGAGTGTTCCTCTTGTGGCGCTTCAATTGGTCAGTTTTTCAAAGAACTTGAAGGACATGGATTCTTCTACATCATAGTGAATCCCATTGAAATCCCCAATGATTGCTGAAAAAAACTGGGTCAAACGCCTCAATTGGGTAACTCTATGTGGATTTGGCGATAATACTCCATTTAATCTAAGTTGTCTAATGTTTGATTGGCTTTATCTGCGGCTCACCAATAGGCTGTTCTGTTTTTTCTCTGATTCGTAATAATTCCTGTGCTGCCTGAAGCGCCTTCTGGTACTCTTCGAAGTTGATGATAGCAGCCGGATTACTCACAGGAAAGGGAAGACTTTCCACAATGGTTTTTGTTAAATCATGCACGAAAAATCGGCCTTTCGGTGTCACCTGATCCCCTTTCACATTTCTAGTCATTTTCAATAAAGACAGAATAAATTTGATACTACGTGGCATATCCTGAATGACCTTAGGATCCAAACGCAGATTATAAAGTTCGTGACCAAACTTCCGCCAATTTTCAGATTTTTCATCAACGGTAGTTCGAAAAGCCCTTATTCTTCCATTTTGAAGCATGTCTAAATATAATGGGAGCGGGGGATTCACAATCTGTTGTCCTGCTACTTTGCTAAAAGCTGCAGCACCAAACCCCAAATAGTCAATCACCAGTTCATCACGAGCTGAATCGTAAAT
>JAEOSA010000270.1 GCA_016840595.1 Candidatus Hermodarchaeota archaeon
AGTAAGTGCGGGCCAAACGCAATATAGGGTCGCCTGTGTCTTCTGTCCCTGTGGTCACGGCTATCCCCCTCAGGGTCGCCATACCTACGCACCCCCAATGGTGGCGACGCTCGAGACTTCTTGACCATTCGGCTCAACGCGAACACGGACACCGTTCGGGGTTGCTTCCACGGTGATCCGACCGTTCAGGCCGCAAGTATCCTTCACTAACTCTATTAGCAAGGTACCAATCGCTCCGATTTCTCGGAGGTCTTCATCCCCCGTCTTCGGGGTAATATTCAAGTCGATAGGATAGGCGTCTACAACGCCAATGATCCGCTGGGTTTCTTCCATCAGTTCTGTAGCCACGTTTTTCTCCACCTTTCTTAACACAACTGGGAAAACAATAGAACAAGAAAACCTTAGTGTGAAGTTCGCTAGAGTAGACTGAGCCCTTACTCAGTCATGCCGATTAGACGATCGGAGCCGGGTTATCTCGGTGGGGGATCATTGTTCGGTTTTCACATCCGGGTTTGTTTTCCCTTGGCGAGTGTGTTTGCTGGAATCTGAACTAGACAATGTGCAAATGCCTTTATATGAGAGCCCTTCAGCGATAGAACGCAGGTGACAAAAAAGGCGTTTCTCTGAATAGAACCATGTTAAACTTAGATTAACCTTTAAACTCTATTTTGACTACGATTTTCAAGAAAGGGGATTTGAGTCCTCTCGATACTTTCCCGCATTTCGTCAAAAGGAAACTTTTTATTGTAGTTTCTTTCTTTTTGACGATGGTGTGGCGCAGGTGTCATCTTCTGTTGAAGCATCCCATTTGCTCTCAACCTTGAAGCATAATATGCATGAGGTAATGCGCCCCAGTGAAGAGCTATTTGATGTTGACCTTTTGTTGGACAATTTAAGAATCTATTCAAAACGAGTTCAAGGCTTACCTCTTTCCCAAGAGGAATATCAAATAAAACCGCATAACGATTTTGCGGGATTGGTCGTTGTACCGCGGGAAAGAACATATAATTCTTTATTACGTCGACTGAAGGTTATTCTTCGATTTAACATCACATCCTATGAGAAAGTCACTCGAGATTTATTGCAAGGTCTAGTTACAGAAGAAGTTGATCGATTAAGCGGAAGGGAAATTCGGTTACTTTCTTTGCTTTATCAGCGTCCGGATACACCACAAGCTCAAATGGCAAAAGAATTGGAAGTTAGCCTTCCAACTATGAGAAAAGATATTCGAAATCTGGAAGAAAAAATTGGTCTTCGTTTTGCGAACATGATAGATTGGGGTCGATTTAAACTAAAACCGATTGCTCTTTTCTTTAACACCAAAAGCCTGGAAGCGTCACGAAGCCTTCAGAAAGTCTTCGAAAATAAAATGTCAACTTATTTGGTTTCTGCTTCTTTTGATGCTACGATGCAACGCGGTTTTGCTGGCTTTAGGGTTCCTGACCAAGGTAAACCCCTTCAACTTTTTCATGACCAACTTCAGTTTCTAGAAGAAAAATTCTTTGACTCTGTTCAGATTCACGAAGTAAGGAAAATCTATCAATCGATTTGTTTTGATCATTTTGACTATGAAACAAGCACTTGGTTGATTGAAGGCGATGTGTTAACTTTAGGACTACTCAATTTTGTTCGGGAGAATTGGGCCATTCTACCGAAACCGCGTGGTTTATCCATTACTTTAGCTCGCTCCTTTGACAAACTAGATTACTATCTTGCTTCATTTCTTGTTGGTGATGCTCGCGCGCCTATGCAAAAGATTCAGAATAGGTTAGCATCAGCAGGGATTAATGTACCTAGGACTACTGTATCAACTCGTAAGACTCGTCTTATGAAGGAAGGTACTATGGAACCCTATTTCGTGTTTGGTTCTCCGCAATTACCGTTCTTCATCACTTTTGCTATTCGATGTGACCCATACATTGCTGAGCAACTAGTTGTAGCTGTGGCACAAATGCCTCTAGCTTTTGCTCAGGTCACTAATATCGGATGTTTTGTCAATGTGAGTGTACCGTCTCGAAGTCTGGGCAACATTCTCAACTTACTTTCCCGAACTCGTGAAGAGGATGGGGTGGGAGAGATTTGGCAGATGCAGCAGTTTAGGAATCTTGGATCAGCAGGACCAGCTTTGATTGCTGAGAAATGGAATGGTTCGTATTGGAATTGGTCTGAAGAAGAGTTTACTATTCCCTCGCTGGGTTTTGAGTAGTAATCCGTTCTTGGGAAAAGATTTTGTCTGCCTGTGTTTATTTTAGGGTCTTCAAATTATGGTGGTGTAAGTTATTCAAACGGGTATTTCTGTTCGGGAAGGGGATTTCATCGAAACTAGTGAGGGTTTGATTTTTGATGTGAAGGGGTTAGTACATCCGCCAGACAAGGCGATTGCGTTTCTCCGTTATTATCCTTCACCCAAGGGTAAACGATCACGTGGTGGACAGCAGTATGATAAAGTCTACCATTTGTCAAATCGGTTTGATTTTCTACGACAACACTACCCGCAGTACCTTTACCATGACGAAGTTTTTGGACGGGAGTTGCAAGGTGTTCCACATTCTTCTATTAAACATGTGTATCAACCACAGGTGAGCTTGGCAAAGCTAAAACAGTTGGATACCTGTGATCCACTTCAACAAGATGTTGTAACTTTTTCACAATTGATAGAACAGGCAGCCCGGATCCCTGAAGAAAGTTTAGGAATCTCAGGTAGCGTCCAAGTTGATTTGCACGGTCCAACTTCGGATATTGACCTGATTGTTTATGGCAGACGTGAAGCACGAGCCGTGCAATTGGCGTT
>JAEOSA010000058.1 GCA_016840595.1 Candidatus Hermodarchaeota archaeon
TGGCCCGTGGGTTGAGGGGCGCTTCGGTTAAGAGGACGGGGTGTTCGGTTGGGTCAACACGTAAGTCGTTGTAGAAGGTGTAGTGCCAGATCTTTTCCATTGCGGGCCAGTCAGTGATTTGACCGTGGGCGATGGGATAGACGAGCTTCAGAACACCTCGGAGTTGGAGGGCTTCTTCGCCGATGTAGTATTCGCGTGTGTAGTGTTCGACATCAGTCATGTATGCTGGATACTTGGGATAACCGATAAGCGTTGGAAAGACGCTGCGTGGCTGGTCTTCACCGGCGTAGCCGTTTTTGCTAAGGCCGGTGCCGTTGTCAACCACCAAGGGTTTGGCGGTGACCATTTCTTCTTCTGCTGCCAATGTTTGGTTCATCTCCTTCGAAGGTTTCTTTTTAAAAGGGTAAGTTCAGCTGGAATACTGTCCCAGGCTGGTCTTTGTATTCCCAAGGTTTTGTCCACGAAGTTTATTTATAAAGATTCAGGCAGGTTTTGGCGTCATCTCTATCAACGTTATCAATGATGTAGATGTTGAATTAAACCGCAAACCCGTCTATGCATAGGTTTAGCGAGACGAGCCATTTATATGCGCGGCTTTCAAGGTATTTTTTGTAGTAGCCCGACTTCTGGGTATACTAGCGCTGATGAGCGAATCTGACAACATGGTGGCACAGGGTGTCTTCAGGGAAAGTTAAACGCGTCATTGGGGGTGTCGAGGCCCGTAAAATCATTCTCCGTCAATTACTCGACGGTCCACAGACGGGTTTGGTTCTTCGTGCTGCCATTGCGCGATGGGTATCCAAGCCTGTAGATGAAGTCTCTGATGCCATGCTCTATTTCAACCTGCAACACCTAGAAAATAATGGGCTCATCGAACGGTTCCGGGATGGAAAGGAAAAAGCAGCACGCCTTATCTCCCATGAAATTCAAAGCGTACGCCGTGTGCTGGGCGTTGAAGCTCCTGTCGCATACCTTGGAGCGATTGGTGACGATCCCGGTGTGTTACATGCTGTGCCCAAACGCATTCGGGCTGAAACCGCATTCCGCCCAGAGAAGTATCATTATTTTGTAGAAGAAGCCACGCGTCGACGGCTCAGTGGACTGACCCCCGAACGTATCCTTCATGAAGTGCCCTCTGACATTTTTTACAACGATTTGGGTAAGATGTATGAATTGGTGTTTACCCTTTCCCAAGAGCTCATTCGTGAACACGCGATCCTCATCGATGTCACCGGTGGTGGCAAGGTCTGCGCTCTTGCCTTGTATCAGTCAGCCATTGAGTTTGATTTGCCTTGTATTTTTGTAACTGAACTTGGTACTGTCACGTGGATGCGGGGTTAATTGTATTTTAAACTCGATGGCAAGAGTTCATCGAGCTATGATGCTGGAGCGTTGGAGAAGAAATAAGGAAAGTCCGTTTGGATGGGAACCATGATGCCCTTCTGACGCAGATTAAAGATGGCTTCGAAAACCTCGATGCCTTTGTCCCTACGACCACCTTGGTACTTATTGAGTAAATCTCTGATTAGAAACGAGCCCTGATCAGCGCTGAGCTTTTTGCCGTGATTGTAAAGGGCACGTTCTGCTGTGGAAAGAGATACCGTTTTGATTATCCCATCGTGAATGATGTGAGGTAATCGGATAGTAATGAAGAGGTATTCGTTAACAAGATCGATGGCCTCTTCGAAGATGTTAAGGCGTCCTGCCCAGTTTTCGAGAACATCGGCGTAATGTTCCTCAAAATGTGATGTTAATTGCTCCAGCTGAGTATGCAATTGACCACTGGGAGGTTGACTGAAGATGATGGCATTCCGCATGTATTTTCCATCGTGAACCATTATGTGAAAGTCACGGTAGGTGATCTGGCGTAAGGATGGAGTGTCATCTTGCCCAGTTGGTGATTGGTCGGAGTCAGCGAGGCTTAGCCCAAAGGTGGTAATAGCTTGGATTAGGGCAGTGACCAAGTTCGCTTTCATTTTTTTGTCTACAATGGGATCTAACAAGCAGAGTCCGGTTTCCTTGTGAATGAGCAAAATACGTTTGATTTTTTCAATATCGTAAAATGAGTCGGCTAATGCTTGAAGCCGATGTCGACGAATTTTTTGTCTTGGGAGCAGGACTCGTTGGCGGTAGAAGAGGAGGGACGAGAGGAATACAATAAGGAATATGATTATGAACCAGACCATGAACCCGCCAAGGGTAGCCGTTATGGGAAGAGGTACCGTACAAAGAACATGCCATAAGCCGTCTTCCGCATCAGTGATGATAAGCAGGCCATCATCAATGGTCCAAGCGGTATTAGGAAGAGTATTTCGTAAAACGGAGTGGATATTCCAGTCTGGCGGGAAGGACAGTAAAACGGTTTGATTATCGACATCGTTCGGGAAATCAATAATTATGGTTAGGAGCCAGTTCACACCCTCTTGTCCTGATGTAAGATGAAGATTTGAATGCACTGTGCTTGAATCCTGAAAAGATGCAGACCAGAGAACATCAAACAAAACAGCCCATTGATAAAAATCAGACCAAGCTATGGTTACGCTAAATTCTCGTGTGCTATTAGAAGTATCGAGAGGAGGCAGGATAAAACCACTATCCCATGAACCTGTAGCTGGCGAAGAAAGATTCGCTACAGGCTCTCCATTTACTTCCATATTGATATCGGTAGGGTAGAACTCTTGATTTTCTGGGAGAATTGAGATATTGAGAAACAGATCTCGCGTTCGATACGTCCATGAATTGATGTACCCATAGCAGTCACCTTCATCTACCTCATCGGGATTAGCATCATCTCTACAATACACCCAGTTAATCCGGGTGTCGTCATCATAAGCTCGCGCAATGCCAAAATAGAATGTATTGGAGTAGGTCTTTGTTGGATCAAGTAACAATACACTTTCATTTGTGTCAATCCAGAACCACTGCTCTTGACCAGGTTGGAGAAGGGGAGAAATCGGTACTTCAGTCCAGTCCGTGAGTGGTGCGGAGGTATTCACAAAGGAGCTAGATTCTGTTCCAGGTTGAGCTTGGTAAACTCGATAGCGTAAAATTCCTTTTGATTCCCCGCGAAGGTATATCCAGAACCCATCAACTCGGACGGCTTCGGTACCATTGATGTGGAAGCTCATGTAGGAGTATTCATTAGACCATATGTAATCTTCATATGGGGAGTTGGCTGGGTTATAATCTTCGACAGATAGTTGAATAGGTTTGGGTTGAATTTTAGTGAAATTTAAGGTCTCCCTGGTCAGTGAGCCTTGCATAAGATTTACTGCGAAGGTAGTTTGGCTCTGCAAATTTTGCCAACTATATTGCTGAATCCACGTTAGTAAGGCAAAAAGAGAGTTCTCGGTTCCTTGCATTCGTGAGTTCAAAGTAGAAAATGACCAAGAGTTCAATGAGGTATGAGAATACTGCAAAAGAGAGGGGTAGGAACTAGTAGTACACTTAGCTGGAGTATTGTGTATGAGGAGGATGGCGCCGCCATATACAAATCCAGTGAGAGTAATTGCAAGGACTATTACCTGAAGGCCCGATGTTACACGGGTACCCTTCATATTGATGATACCTCCCAGACACAAATGTGCATTAGTATTGTGAGGCCTGTAACAGACGTGGCTTCGCTTGTGGAAATCAGTAGCACCCCTGAGATGCTTACCGTGAGATATATACGTTATTTTAGAGGGCTGTCAGTTGACTGAAGAATTGATGTTTTCGAAATCCCGAATTCAAATGGAACCGACTAAAACGAGCATTTGAAACGAGAAAAAAAAGTGAATTCTAGTCTGAATGCTTTTGTGAACTGAACGGTTGGGAATAGGAGATGAAGACTCCGTTGCGAAGAATGGGGGTTAAGTCATAGCGATTCGGTTTCGCACAAAAATAGATGTCAGCCTCGTATCCCGAACGGACTAAGATTGTGCCATGGCGACTGACCAATAGTTCACGAGCAATATCAGTGGGATCAGCGTAGCTAGGGGGGTCTTCAGGATATTGCAAGCGGCTTATGATATGGTGGGATGTAAAGTCGTCTTCGGCTGCATAGCCACGCATGCTCCCCGCAGAGACCACAGAAACGGGACGATGACTTTGTTCAGATAGATTCCGAGCAGTGGTAGCTACATGCTCAATGTTCAGAAACGCTCCAACGAGGATAGTTGAAGTGTCAGGGGGAGTACCGAGAGTCCGTGTAAAATTACTGGTCG
This sequence comes from Candidatus Hermodarchaeota archaeon, assembly GCA_016840595.1. The sequence goes on from JAEOSA010000058.1 coordinate 4,206, forward strand.
TGAGAATGATGGGACGTCCACGAACACGATCCGTGAGAAAACTTCGCGGGGAATTCCCAAAATCAAAACCTGCTGGGGGGTGGGCGGCGCGCTCCCCGGCCAAGAACCCGTTAGGGAAATGGTAAATCCGTTCGCGCGCTTCTTCCACAGTGGTCACCGGAATAATTTGGGAGGCGCCATTTGCTAGCGCTGTAATGATGGTACTGCTTGCACGTAGCACATCAACAAGGACAATCACATGTTGTTCAGCCACTGCTTGTGCTAGCGCTTCGGGACCAGACCCATGAGAAACGGATACTGATGACATGATGAATAATGGCTCCAAATCTATTCGGGTTTAAGGTTTCGGAGCGTCCATCACCTGTAACTGGCGTCGATAATAGATCACGCGATACATGACTGTAAGATGGCTCAGGATGGCGACCAGTAGTAAGCCAAGATAGGGAAATGCTGGAAAAATCACGACCAAGAGACTTGTTACGACGAGAATGAAGAGGCGTTCTGATCGGGCAGCAAGTCCCACGTCAGTGTCTGTGACGCCAGCCGCTTGTGCCCGACTGCGTGCATAGCTAACAAGCAAACTCCCTGTTATTGCTAGAGCCACCCACCATACAGTGGGACCAAAATGTGGTAATGGATTGGGAAGCCACAGGAAAGGGAAGAGCACAATCACATCGACAAAACGATCTAGCATGGAATCGAGAAACCCCCCAGTGACTGACATTTGTTTTGTCTGTCGGGCGACTTCCCCATCGACCCCATCCAGAAGGCCAGCGCAAAACACCAACACACCATAGATGACATACCAGTGAAAGAGGATGAGAACAATTGCCGCACAAAAACCTATGAGGAAGGCGAGCACACTGATAACATTGGGTGAAATGCCTAGACGAATGAATCCACGAGCGACGATTCGAACGAGGGGACCGAACACCCGACGAAGACGAAAACGTGAAGGCATAATTCTCGTGTCTCTGTCTAGTTAATGTAGTGCATTACCTTTTGTGTCTAACACCGCGGAGGTTACTTCGGCATTTGGAGGAACCTGAGTATGAGGGAAGGTGACACAGCGTGACAGCTGAGTATTTGATTCAACAATAGTGTGGTCCCCGAGGCTAGTACCATCTCGAATTACACAATTCGATCCAATTTTTATTTCATTGCCCAGTAGAAGTGGACCCTCCAACAACGAGTTTTCCCCAATTGTAAGAGTGTCAGTTTCTACAGGACCTGACATCGAAGTGTTCTGAGGAAGATAAGTGCCGGCGGGGACAGGTGTGGGTGGCCAACCTTTGGATAGAATATAGTGATTCAAGGTAACGAGATCAGTTGGAGTGTCAATATCAAACCATCCCTCATCTGTAGCAGGGATTCCCCGAATAGATTGACCCTGAGCGAGCCAGCATTGTAAGAGATCAAAGATTGTTGAAGGTTCCCCTTTACACGTGGCTAACGTGTGTTCAAAGAATGCAGGAGTCGCTTTTAATGCGGGTAGCCCAGAATAGTATTCGGAGATAAATGCGGGGGACTGGGTTAATTCTTGAATATGTTGAGATGAATCGAGTTGGAGGAGCGTGCCTGGTCGACGAATTTGTGAATCGTATAGAAGCGCCACTTCCTCTGATGTTTTGACGAGTTGTATCAGATTGGTTGCAGAGATGTATAAATCACCGGGGATGAGGAGGCACGGAGTGTTGGCTGATAAGTAGGGGAGGACTGCTTGGAAGGAAGCTAATGGGCTGTGTTCCCAGTTTCTTGCTAAAACCGGTCGGATATGTGGAGCTAAGAAGGAATTGGTTAGATATTCTTGAATTTGATCGCTGGCATATCCCATGGTTACGAGTATCTTAGTGATGCCTGTTGTGATTACGGCTGTGAGTAAATAGTCCAGAAGGGGACGATTAGCCGCGGGAAGAAGCGGTTTGGGATGATAATCGGTAATGGGAATAAAGCGGGAACCACGACCACTAGCCAAGATTATTGCTTGCACAGATGGAGCCTCGAACAGATTTTATGCGATGGATGTTCTCTACATTGGTGGTGGCAACTCAAAAATGACTAGGCGTCTGACAGTCAACCCAGAGAACCCGGAGTCAGATGTAATCCAAGAGGTAGTGAACCTCATTCGAAGTGGTGGAATTGTCATTCTTCCGACTGACACCGCTTATGGCTTAGCGGGAAACCCAGCCGAGGCCACCATTGTCAATCGTGTATTATCAATAAAAGAACGCACCGATAAACCGGGGATGCCACTTCTAGTAGGAAATATTGCGCAAGCCCTTTTCAATGGCAAATTCACACCGGTTGCTCAAACTTTAGCCACCCAATTTTGGCCAGGAGCACTCACACTCATTGTTCCTGGACGTCGACTATTCCCGCCCGGAGTTTCAGGACCGGATCGCTCCCTGGCACTACGGATGCCCCACCATCCTGTAACCATCGCAGTTATTCATTCACTGGGTTATCCCATTATTGGAACTAGTGCTAACAAATCCGAATCACCTAGCCCACGAACCGCAGATGCGGCGGCGACACAAGTGGGACCCTTAGTTGATCTTATCATCGACGCGGGACCCACTCACCATGAAGCAGATTCAACCATCATCAACTGCACAGTTGAACCACCGGTAATCATTCGCGAAGGGGCTATACGAGCTGCAGAGTTAGACCCATTTTTTAAGTGAGAAGAAAACCGGTAGTCCGTTGACAGAGAAAAACGATTCCTGAAGATTTAAAAACGGAAGCGTGCACCCATTGAGCCATATGCTGTCGGTCACTAATGAATTCAATTTGCTCATATCCTGTCGACGATTTCAAGAAGCCGAAAGTTGCCAAGAGCTGCGCCGGATTATTGACGAGGATCCGAGTCTCGGAACACTTGAATGGTGTAAATTGACAGGAATTACATGTCTTGTGGTTGGCAAAATCAGTATAGATGCACACGAGTTTGTGAAAAAACTAAATCAAATTGTCCAGCGAATGCCGTGGATTATCAAGGATTTGCTGAAAATCCATCCCATTGATTTAGTGGTTGAAAGCACATTTGATGGAATACGCGCAGGGAGTAAGAAACTAGCCAAAGGCATGACGAAATCCGCGAAGTTTCGTGTAAACTTGAACCGCCGGGATACCGATTTGGACCGAGACAAATTATTGCATGAAATCGCCACACAGTTTCCAGGAAAAGTGGATCTCGAAACATATGACTGGGTGGTAGGTGTTGAAATTCTTGGACCAGTAACAGGTCTAGCCTTGCTCCAAGAAGACGAATTTGTAACACTTCGTCATCCTTAACGGGAAATTGCGAGAAGCGCACATCGGTCATATACAAGTTTTTGCAATGCTTCTCTTCGATCTTTAGAACTGTCCGAAATCATTATCGCATCGAGTTCTCGTGCTGTAATTTGAAAAGCATCTTGAATGGCTCGCTCCTTCTTCTTTGATTTTATTTCTAACACGACAGGATCATCGGTTACGTTAGCAAGACGTAAGAAATCTTGATGAGTATTTTGAATTTTTATGACGTTCTCACCAATGATTACCCCGCCGAGGTGTATCGTGGTATCTGTTATCCCTAATAGATTCAATGCTTGCGAAATTTGCCGTTGAGCAGCAGCAAATCGAAGAAGTTCCATGGCAAGGGTAGAGGCACGCTGCGTACCGCGATGAAACGCGGTTAAAGCATGAATTGCCGCGAAGAGTAAATGTTTGGAACTGGCTACACTATCAGCATTGACCAATTGAAATGCGGCATCATGATCGGAGGCAATCCGTTGAGCTAATTCCACGAGGTCAGAAGACGCCCCTGATTTCGCTAAAGTACCACCAAATATGCCAATCTGGTGAAGCGTCGGACCAATGCGTGTTTCTTGGAGGAGTAGAGATGTCATCTTTTTCACCTGAAGGTTAGGAAATCATTTGCATCTGATTAGAAGGGGAAGGTCCAGAAAAACCAATCTGGTAGAGGTGAAGGAAGCATGGTTCGAAGGACGAAAGTTACGTAGAGCCCAACTAGGAGTAATAGGAGCGAATAGAACATGAGGGCAAAATCACGTTTTCGCAACTTAAGACCATACAGGCTAGTCCGAGTTGCTGTAGAACCGAAGGCGCGGGATTCGAGGCTTTCTGCCACTTGAAGAGCGCGGCGTATTGAGCTAACGATAACTGGAATTAGGATGGGAATGTAGTTACGGACACGTTGGAGGATGTTGCCGCTTTCTAATTCAAGACCTCGCGACATTTGGGCGTCGCGAATGGTTTCCGTTTCTGTGGCGATGGTGGGAACATAGCGTACAGCCATGGAGAACGCAAAGGCAAATTCGTAGGGTATATGCATTTCTATGAGAGCTTGGGCGAAGTCGTCGGGATGGACGGTTAGAAAGAAGATGGAAAATGCCGTCATTAATGCTGTGAGTCGTAGAACGGTGGATACAGCGAATGAGAAGCTGATAAAGTATGAGTTTATGATGAGGATGAATCCTGCGAGGAAGGCCAGCCCCTTGAGGCTTCGGGACCATTGCTGGATAGACTTGGCTAGGAGGATAAAGGGAAGCATAGATAGTATGATGATTAGGAGCGGGAGGAGTTCCAGAAAGAGCATAGTGAGGATGGAAAAACACGCGGCCATGAAAAATGTAGTGCGGGGATCGAGGCCGTGCATGAAGGTGTGTTTCTGCTTAAACCGAAATGCTTCGAAGATAGCAGCCATACAACGCTTCACCTCGGCTTCCGGAGTATTTGATTTACCGCCTTGACCGCTTCAGTAAGTGTCAAGAGATCAGTAGGAAATCGTGGTTCATGTTCAGCGAGTTGGTGGGCAAACTGGGTGAGTTGCGGAGGGAGAAGGCGGGCCCGTTCTAGAATGGAAAGATTACTGAGAATTTGTCGAGGGGTTCCATCAGCAATGAGTTCGCCCTGTGATAAAACGACAATGCGGTCAACGGCTTTGACCGCGAATTCAACATCATGAGTGACGAGTAATAAGATATGATTCGATTTGCGGAAAGAGGCTATAAAGTCGAGAAGCTTTTGTTTTTGAAGGGCGTCTTGTGCCTGAGTCGGTTCGTCTAAAATCAGAATCTGAGGTTCGACGCATAATACAGAGGCGAGGGCTAACCGTTTTCGTTCACCACCACTAAGCAAGAATGGCGATTGGTCGTAGTATTTAGTGAGTTCAAACAATGTCAGAAACCGGTTCACCCGTTCTTCAATTTCTTCTTTTGAAAAGTTTAGGTTTCGTAATGCAAAGCCGATTTCTGCTTGAAGTGTGTCAGCAAAAAGTTGGTGATCCGCATTTTGGAATACAAATCCGATTTTTCGCGCAAGTTGTGCGGTGGATGTTTCGCGAGTATCAACGCCTTCAAGGTAAACTGTGCCACGCGTGGGTTTCAGCAGCCCATTGATGTGTTTGACCAAGGTGGTTTTTCCTGCACCGTTTTCTCCCATTAGAGCAACAATTTCACCAGGTTGTATTTGCAGACTGAGGTTTCGAAGAACGGGTTGATTAGGTTCGTACTCGAACCAGACATCGTCAAAGAGTATCATTTGCGAACCTCCTGCAAAATCGTTTTCACCGCTTGGTCAACTGAGAGGTCAGTGGCGGCGCGGATAATGGGATGTTTTACACGTTTCAAAAGCTGGATTACTGGGGGCACAGCTACTCCAACCTTTGCAACGGCAGGTTTGCTGATGATTTGACTGGGTGGACCCTTGGTAAGTATGCGTCCTTCTGCTAATACAACGAGTTCTTGGATGTGTGGGAGAACAAGTTCCAGTCGATGTTCAATTAATAAAATCGTTAGCTGCATATCCCGATTTAGCTGGGCAAGCAGTTCTAAGACTTCAAATGCTGAAAGAGGGTCAAGGTTAGCCGTAGGTTCATCTAGGACGAGGATATCCGGTTGGAGTGCTAATACGGCTGCAATAGCAACGCGTTGCTGTTCGCCACCCGATAATTCGTAAGGTGCTTTATCACGAATATCTTCAAGATGAATTTTTTGAATT